>JAPPGB010000083.1 GCA_028821475.1 Spirochaetaceae bacterium | reverse complement strand
AGATAACCACAAATTCCACCCCGTGTCTATCCCCCTGGTGAGCTTTCCGGGCTAGTCAGTACCGAGATCGATTCGGACCATGCGCCGGCGGTCGTCGCGAACAGCGCGCGCACCCGGACCTGGTAGTTGGTCTGCGGTTGCAGGCCGGTGATCGCGTAGCTGGTTTCGGCGCTGGAGATGCCGGTCACCTCGGTCCAGTCCTCGTCCGTGCTGCGCCGCCAGTTCACCTCGTAGCCGGTAATCGTTTCGTCGGTGGCCGGCGCCGTCCACGTCACCGTGATGCTGTTCGCGCCTGCCGTCGGTTCGGAAATCGTGGGTCCGTCCGAAGCCGGCGGCTGCTCTGGAGGTGCCGTGGTCGATACCGTGATCGGCTCGGACCATGCGCCGGCGGTCGCCGCGAACCGCGCGCGCACCCGAACCTGGTATTTGGTCTGCGGTTGCAGGCCGGTGATCGTGTAGCTGGTCGCGGTGCTCGCGAGGCCGGTGACCTCGGTCCAGGCCATGTTCGAGTCGGTACGCCACTGCAACTCGTATCCGGTGACGGTAAGCTCGGCGGCGGGTGCCGTCCACGTGACCGTCACGCTGGCCTGACCGTGCGTTCCCGCGGACACCGCGGGCGCTGCCGGTATTTCGGTTTCCGGCGCTTCCGTCGACGTCGGTCCCACCGCGCTGCACGCTCCCAGGAGTACCCCCATGATCATCGCCATGCCCGGGACTCGTGCGCGGAAGACCGCGGTTCCAAGACTCTCGAATGTTCGCATCGCAGCAACTCCCGGCGCCAATAATACCAGAACATGGTGTTATGTACAACAATGGTGTTATTTAATAGTGTTGTGTACCCAATATCGTATGTCCTTTTCGTAACGTGTGGCGGTCGACAAGGTTGATCGCTCCAAGTGCGCAATCGAGTGGCGGACGGCCGTGGAGATCCGCCGCACAATCCCGAGCCGTGATTTTCGGGGAACCATGGCCGGGACGTTGATCCGCGGGTGACCGATTCGTAATCTCCCGGTGTGGATCAACGCGCGCCCGGCAGCGCCCTCCCCGCCGCCATTCTGTTCGACATGGACGATACCGTGGTCGACACCTACCGCGCCTCGAGCGACGCCTGGCGCGAGGCCGCGGCGCGCTTGGGCGGTGAGCGCGGCTGGGACCGGGAGCAGGCGTCCGCGGCATTCTTCGCCGCCGACCGCTGGTATTGGCAGGATCCGGAGCGCGCGGACTGGGGCCGCCTCAACCAGGCCGGCGCCCGTACCCGCATCGCCCGCCGCGCGTTGGACGAGCTCGGTTGGCGCGACGACGGCGCCGCCGCCTGGGCCGGCCCGTTCGTGGTGCAGGAGCGGATCAACCGGCTGCGGCCGTTCCCCGGCGCCCTGGAGACGCTGGTCGAGCTGCGCCGCCGCGGCGTGGCGCTGGCGCTGGTCACCAACGGCGAGGCGCCCAGCCAGCGCGGCAAGATCGAGCGGGTGGGCCTGGTGCCCTACTTCGACGCGGTGGTGGTGGAGGGCGAGTTCGGCATCGGCAAGCCGGACCCGGCGGTGTTCCGCCACGCCCTGGCCGCGGTCGGCCGGCAGCCGCACGAGGCGTGGATGGTGGGCGACGACCTGGCCAAGGACATCGCCGGCGGCCGCGCCGCCGGCATGCACACGGTGTGGGTGGACAGCCGCCGCGAGGGGCTCCCCGACGCCCCCGCCGCGCAGCCCCACCGCATCGTGCACGCCATCGCCGAGCTGCTCCCGGCCGCGTGACTACTCTCGGCGAGCTGCCCACGAGCGCCGACGTGGCACAGATGGTGCTGTTCTTCACCGTGCCGGAGTCGCGCCATCTGACCGGGCAGGTGGTCGCGGTCGACTGCGGTCAGGTAGTGACCCGCTGATCAGCGGCTCGCGGTCCTCCGAGGTGCCGTTACTTCCCTGGCTGCCCGCCGACGGGGGCGGGCAGGTCGCGCGTGTCGAGGCTCGCGCACAGGGTGCACGCTCGGTCCTTGTGCGCCTGCACCACGCCCGGGCGGTGATGCTCCGGCCGCTGCTCGATCCATCCCAACTGTGCGAGCGCGCGCGCCACGACAAACATCGGCACCAATGCCGCATCCTGGTCCGGGAAGGCTCGCACCCGCCGGTAGCCACGCAGCAGCGACTCGAAGTGCGCGTCGAAGCGCTCGGCCGGATGCCCGGCGAGCACCACGGCGAGTTCGTACTGGTGCCAGCCGAAGCCGCAGTCGTCGAAGTCGATTACCGCGAGCCGGTCGCCGTCGACCAGGACGTTGCCGAAGTGCAGGTCGGAGTGGATGAGGCTGTAGGTGCGCGCGTCGGCGCCGTAGCGGGCGAGCGCGGCGCCGATCGCGTCGCGGGTGCGCACGACCAGCCGGCGCTCCGCCCGCGACAGCAGCGGCGAATCCCAGAATCGGCCCCAGAACGGCGTCTCGCCGAACAAGCCGTCGACGTCGAACGCGTGCCGGGTAAAGCCCGCCGGCGCCGCCCACCCGCTCGACTGATTGTGGACCGTCGCCGCAATGGCCCCGATGGCATCGAAATGCGGCAGGTACTCGTGCGCCTCGGCAGCGCGCAGCACCCGGCCAAGCGGCGTGCCTTCGATCCAGCGCGTTACCCCGGCGTAGCGCCGTTCGCCGTCGGCGGCGACCACCTCGACGTAGTGGCGTCCGCCGTTCGTCGTCACGCCGCGGGGCACTGCCATCCCCGCGCCCGCGAGGGCAGCCGTCCATGCGCGCTCCGAGACCAGCTCGGCGAGCGTGTGATAGCCCGGCCGGTGCAGACGCAGCACGTAGGCGTCTCCATCGGGCGCGTCCACCCGGAACGTGACGTTCTCGGACACGGCGACCAGCGACAGCGCACCGCCGGCGAGCCCGAACGCATCCATCGCCGCTCGAGCCGCTCCGCCGTAGCGCTCTTCGATCGCTGCTCTATCCACCGGAGAGATCGGCCATCGTCTCTCGGAAGGCTGCCAGGAACGCATCGGCATCGGCGGCGCCGAGGACCAGCGGCGGACGCATCTTGACCACGTTGTTGTGCACGCCGCTGCTCGCGGTCAGGAAGCCCTTGTCCTTGAGCGCGTTGACGACGTTGGCGGCACCTTCCCGGTCGGGCGCCCTGGTCGCCGGATCCTCGACCAGGTCGACGCCGATGAACAGGCCGTGGCCGCGCACGTCACCCATGGCAGGGTAGTGGGGCTGTAGGTCCCGGAGCCCCTCGATCAGGCGCGCACCGACGGTCGCGACGTTGTGCCGAAGCCCCTCGTCTTCGATGATGTCGATGACCGCCTTGCCGACGGCGCCCTGCAGCGGGCTCGACGCGAACGTGTTGAAGTAGCCGCCCCGGCGGAACGTCTCCACGAGATCGCGGCTCGCGGTCGTTGCCGCGAGCGGAAGCCCGGCCCCCATCGGCTTGCCGGTCACCACGACGTCCGGCTCGAAACCGGCCACCTCGTAGCCCCACCAACGACCGGTGCGGCAGTAGCCGGCCTGGACCTCGTCGGCGATGACGACTCCCCCGGCCGCGCGCGCGATCTCCGCGGCCCGCGGCATGAACCCGTCCGGCACCGTGGGCAGCCCCTCGTTGGCGAAGATCGGACACACGAGGAGCGCGGCAAACCCGACGCCGTCGTTGGTGAGGTCGTCGATGGCCGCCTGCAGACGATCGAGGTAGCGATCCCGGAGTTGTTCGATCGGCTCGCCGGCCGGTCCGCCGGCGAGCGGGCGATAGGTTTGCGGGAACGGAAAGCCGCGTACCTCGGCGCCCGGCTCGGGACTGCGCCGGTGCACGTGCGTGAGCTTGCCGACCGCCTCGCTGGTGCCGTGATAGGCGGCGTCCGAGCACACGATCCCGCGCCGGCCGGTGGCCGCCCGCGCCATGCGCAGCGCCACCTCGTTGGCCTCGGTCCCGGTGCACGAGAACACGACGCTCTCCATACGCTCCCCGTGCAGCCCGGTGATCCGTTCGGCGAGCTCGAGGATGCCCTCGTGCAGGTACCGGCTGTGCACGTTGAGGGTCGCCTGCTGGGCCGCCATCGCCTCCACGATCCGCGGATGGGCATGACCGACGCACGGCACGTTGTTGTACATGTCGACGTAGCGGCGGCCGGCGGCGTCGAACAGACAGGCACCCTCGCCGCGCACGATGTGCAGCGGCTCGCGATAGAACAGCGGCGCGCCGGCGCCGAGCGCCCGGTTGCGCCGTTCGATGAGGTCAGCGGTCATGTGCGGTCTCCCAGGAGAAACTCGTGGCGCGGGTTACGCGCCCGCCGTATCGGTTGTCTCCACCACCGATTGTAACCCAAACGACGACGGTAGAGTGCGGCATCTGCGGCATCTGCGTGACCGTGGTGTCCATCGTCAGCGCGCCGCCGCGGGCGAGCACGTCTACATGCCCCACACCACGATCGGGCGCGCGCCGAGGCGCTCCTCGCGCCGGTACACCTTCTCGTCCCAGCTCTTGTCGGGACCCGGGTCGAAGATCACCAGGTGCCCGACCCGCGAGCCGCAGCGGTCCATGTACCGCGCAGTCTGCTGCAGGCCGTGCGCGATGGTCGTTTCCAGCCCGTGCCGCCGGTGCAGCACCTTGCACTCGACTACCGTTTTGGTCACCGCCGTCTCACCCGCACCGGCAGCACCCGCGCCGCGAGCTCGGGGTTGGTCCTCTGGAGGCTCTCTACATGGTCCATTGAACGGATATCCGTGCCGCCCAGAGAACCTACGTAATCGACCTTACCCGAGCGGAGTGCCGCAATGAATGTTGCGTCTTCCTTCATGATCAGCGCATGCAGCTCGTCAATGTCGGGCAACCCGTTCTGAAGGAGGGTCCTCGTCGAGAACCAGGTGGGATCGGAACCAGTTGGCCAGTTCGGTCTCGCCGATGCGGCCGGCGGCTACGGCCTCCATGGTGCGGATGGCATCGATCGGATCGAATTCGAGGCGCCTGCCGTTGTCGGCCAGGAACAGGCGCGCGGTGACCCAGGCGGTGCGCTTGTTGCCGTCGAGGAAGCCATGGTTCTTGGCGATTCCAAGCGCGTAGGCGGCTGCCAAGTCGGCTGCGTCAGGCCTCCCGTAACGCGCAAGGTTGGCCGGGCGGGCCAGCGCGGACTCCACCATGCCCGGATCGCGGACTCCGTCCATACCGCCATGCTCGGCGAGTTGGCGGTCATGGATCGCGAACACGACGCTGGATTCGACCCAGCGCCATGCGTCGCCGCCGCCGCTCACCTGGCCAGCGCCCGCAGCACCTCATGGTCGTCGTGCATGATCTGTTCGGCCAACTCCATCTGGCGCGCGAAGTCGGGATCGTAGGGGGTGAGCCGATAGGCGCCGTCCGGGGCCTCGGTGAGATAGAGCGTATCGCCCTTCTTGACCCGCAGCCGCGCCAGCGCCGCCTTGGTGAGGATGACGCCCGACGATGCACCGACGGTGGTCACCTTGAATGAAAGCATGCCCGCCTCCTGATCATATAATCTTCGTTATAACATCGGTGGGTCAACCAACGCAGTTCCCATTCGTCTGACGATGCCATGAGCTATAATCTCGAAGAGGGCGTGCGCAGTTGCTGACCAGGTTGGGATGTGCGCAGAGTCGATGGGCGGCCTCAGACCAGCAACATACGCATCGACCTGATCGTGGTGGGGGTATCCAACGACTGCTGCTGGGCGTGTGGATTGGAATTCGACTACGCGAACGAAGAATCCTTCTACTGCAGGCCATTGCGCGTGTCCGATGGCAGGGCGCCCGACCGGATGCCGATCCCCGAGGAGGCTGGGGACGCCCGCATCGCGTTCCTGCCGCCGATGTCCGGGCTGGCCGCGACGGAAACGCGTCTGGACAGCGGTGCCGTGAACGTACGCATCGGCGAAGGCCGCACGGCCGAGGTGCTGCGCAACCTATGCATCGAGGTGCACAATCAGGCGCTGTCGCGATGGGACCTGCTGGTGGCGCAGATTCGGAGACTGTTCGGCGTGGAGCTTGATGCGCCGCAGTATGTCGCCGCTCGCGGCGAGATCGTGATGACGTATCGCGAACGCGGCATCCGGCTCGACCTCTCGTCCGCCGGTCGGCTTGCAGCAGACCCTGCTACTGCTGGCGTACATGTACGCGAATCCGGGCGCCGTGCTGTTGCTGGACGAGCCGGATGCGCACCTGGAGATTCTCCGCCAGCGTCAAATCTACGCCCTGCTCACTGAAGTGGCGCGCGACAGCGGCAGCCAGATCATCGCAGCCAGCCACTCGGAGGTGCTGCTCAACCAGGCCGCCGGACGTGACATGGTCGTCGCCTTCGTCGGCAAGCCGCACCGCATAGATGGCCGCGGCAGTCCGATTCTGAAGTCGTTGCGGGACATCTCGTTCGACCACTACTACCAGGCCGAACAGGCCGGTTGGGTGCTCCACATCGAAGGCTCGACCGATCTCAGCATCCTGCAGGCGTTTGCCCGCCGTCTCGGTCACGAACCGGGGGTCAGGGCGCTGGAGCGCCCGTTCGTGTACGTCGTCGGAAACCAACCGTCGGCCGTGCAGAGCCACTTTCACGGCTTGAAGGAAGCTCTGCCCGAGCTGTGTGGAGTTGCGCTCTTCGATCGCATGGATCGGGTTCAGCCTCCCGACCTTGCGCCGGTCGAGTGCCAGATGTGGAAGCGCAGGGAGATCGAAAACTACCTGTGCTCGCGGGCCACGCTCGAAGCGTATGCCGCGACATCGGCTGCGCAAGCCGTACCCGGACCGCTGTTCACGGAAGCGGAAGCCGCCGCACGGCTGGTCGCGATGCGAAGCGCCATCGCGGAGGTCGAGACCGCGCTGGCGACGCTCGGCAAGGGTTCTCCGTGGGGCCGGACATCGAGGCCAACGATGAGTTTCTGACACCGTTGTTCAGGTCTTACTTCGCCAAGCTGGCGGTACCGAACCTGATGGCCAAGAAGAGCTTCTACGAGTTGGCCAACTACGTGCCCGACAGCGAGATCGACCCGGAGATCCGCGCCAAGCTGGACGCCATCGCGCGCACAGCGGAGAGCGCGACCGCCATGCCGTCGCCGGATTAAGCAGACTGAGTGCTCAATTCGAGGCAGCAGCGTATGGAAGGAAGGTGTCCGCTGTTGCGTCCGTCGAGATGGTTCGCAAAGGGGTGGCCTGCATCCGCCACCGCGCTCACGGCGAACCCAGGACAAGGGTCGTTCCGACAGCGCCGCAGCCACTTCGTCGAGCCTGCGCTCCTCTGGGTCGGTAGAGTGTCGGCACGTTGGTGACGAGTGCCGACACTTTCTTGGCAGGACGGCGCGGTCCGCAGTGGCTTGGTGAGATGTTCAGCCTGCTCTGCGCATCGGTCAGGAACCAAGTGTCGGCAGTTGCGTGTAAGTGCCGACATCTGGTATCATCACCTACGAATGGCTGACACCTTGGTTACAACGCGGCTGCAAGAAGGCGGCCTGGGCACATTCTTCCATCCGCGGGACATCGCGCGGCTCGGGGTCTCGTACCGTCGGCTGCAAGGTTTGGTCTCCGAGGGTACCGTCGAGAACCTCGGGAACGGGCTCTATCGGCTCGCCGAGGTCGAGCCCACCGAAGCAGAAACGCAAGCCATGGTGGCTGCGGCGGTCCCCAACGCCGTCATCTGCCTGCTGACTGCCCTTCACTTCCACAACATCGGTACGCAGGCGCCTCATGAAGTGTGGATCGCTATCGATCGCAAGGCGCGCAAGCCGGTGCGCGCTCCTGCGCGCGTGCGTGTCGTGCGTTTCTCTGGAGCCATGCTTACCTACGGCGTGGTCGTTCACTCACTCCTTGGGGTGCCGGTTCGGGTTACGTCGCCGGCCCGCACGGTCGTGGACTGCTTTCGCTATCGCAACAAAGTAGGACTCGACATCGCACTTGAAGCTCTGCACGACGCGTTGCGCCTTCGGGTGGCGACGGTCGACCAGATCATGCGCACGGCCGACGCCTGTCGGGCGCGGTCGGTCGTGAGTGCGTACGTGCGGGCGGCACTGGTGTCGTGACTCGCAGGCCACTCAGAAATGTCGCCGCGTCAGTCCGAACCAGACTTCTGAACAGGAGCCGTGCAACGAAGGAGGACTATCAGTTCCTGCTTCAACGATACGCCGCCGAGCGATTCCTTCACCGTCTTGGAGAGTCCAAGCATAGAAGCCAATTTGTTCTAAAGGGAGCTATGCTGCTCGCTCTGTGGGGAGAGTCGACCTACCGTCCCACCCGGGATCTTGACTTTACGGGGTACGGGGACGCTCGGTGGAGTAGTGTCGGTTCTGCCATCCGTACCATTTGTCGCCAATTGCTTTTCCTTCAAAGGTGACCGGATCGCGCGGTCTATCAGCGCGACGTTCGTTCGTCGCCGTACGGTGATCTCGCCTGAACTTCCTCCCGCTCTCACACCGCAGTTCTACGCTGATCCTGCTCGCGCCGGGCAGTGGCGGATGTATCTGATCCGGAACTCTCTTCCGGGTGTGCCCGAGGACTTCGGTATTGTTGGTGATCTCATCCAATCGTTTCTTGTTGCTCCTTGGCGAGTACTCGCGCGGAGCCTGGTTTTCTCCGGCGCGTGGACAGAGGGAGGACCGTGGAGACGAAGTCGAGACCAAACACACACCGAGGATGAGTCAATATACGACCGCCGGTGAAACACTGGTACCCCCGCTCGGCGAGTACCGCGGTGTGTCGGATCCGGCTTACGGCGCGTGGTGGAACGGCGGTAGGGTCGGGGGCGTCATGACGTACTATTGTGGCCGCGTACGATAACGAGGCGATCGCGTTCACGGCGAACCCAGGACAAGGGTTGTTCCGACAGCGCCGCCGCTGGTTCGGCCGGCATCAGCGAAGATAGTAGCGTCGCGCGCGGGTCCTGCCCTCGGCTCGGATCAGTCCGGCTTGTTCGAGCTTGTTCAGCACGGCGCGAACAGCTCCCGGAGCGATCCCGATGAGCTTCACGCCTTCGGGAGTGGAGAGGCTGCCCCGGCGCCGGATTTCGTCGAGCAGCATCTGTGCGTGCGTGGTCACGGAGCCGCCGGCGAGCGGGACGATGAAATTGGCGAGGGCGTAGCGCGAGCCGCCGCGTTTGCCAATACGTGCCAACAGGCCCTTGGCCAGGGTACGTGCAAGCAGTTCGCGTGTGTCCGCGCCCGGCATCGCCTCACGGACCTGGCGCGGAGCGATGGAACCGCCGGCACGGCGGACTTCAACCAGCAGGCGGCGCTCATCTGCAGCCAGGTCCACACCTTCGAGAGCCTGCAGCCAGAGCTGTTCCTCCACGTCGATCACGCTGCGGTTGTAGAGCGTGACCGTAACCGAACTGTCGTTGGCAGAGAACACCGGCGGCTCCAGCAGTCGCGACTCCATCTCCCGGTACATGCGCTCGATTCCCTCGCCGTACTCCTCCACGAGCCCGACCATCTTCAAGATCCGCATGATCCTTGGATTGCGGCTGTAGTGTTCGGTGCGCATGTTTTCGAGGGTGATGTGACCGGGGAGCGGCCCGGGGCTGTGCACCTCGACGCGGTCGTCCCAGACGCTGATGTCCACGGTGCTGCCTCTCAGACCATAGTCACGATGAGCGAGAGCGTTGACAATCGCTTCCCGCAGCACCGCCTGGGGATACTCGGGCAGGACCTCGCGCCTCGATCCCGAGACTGCTTCTACCCCTCGCGTGTGGTCGGCAATGAACTGCAGGCAGCAGTCGACTGTCGCCACCAGCGGTGCCGAGCACTCTTCGCGAGCGGTGGCCGTGCCGGGCTGGGGGCCGACACCGACGCGGCGCACAAGCTGCACGGCGGCGCCGCGGATCAGGTCTCGCGGCTTGGACGCGAACAGAATGGCCGCGGCCTGCAACACGTTGCTTCCCAGCGGTGGCGGGGCGGCGACGGCAACATTCAGGTCCGTCAGAGCGCGGGTCAGCCGACTTGGTCCGACGTGTCCGCGACCGTCGGCGGCCAGGGCCTGGTTCAGTGCTTCCAGGCTGAACGTCTCCGCTCGGACCAGCGCGAGTGGTTCATCTTCGCCGGATCGGTATTCCCGCTCGCGCACGAAGCGGGCCATGGCATCGCCTCGTATCGGCTGCGAGTCGCCGCCGACCCGGCGCAACAGCCGCCCATCCGGGGTAGTCACGATTCGTCCACGCACCTCCGGCACGGCGGTGATCGTCAACTCGTGCGGTCCGACGACAACGGTGCGGACTTGCACGTCAACGCCGCACTCGGTGGCGATGCGAGTAATCCGGTCCTGGGTATTCTGGGAGAGGGGGCAGCCGATTATGGTACGCCGGTCGTCGATACCGTGGACAATCAGGCCTCCGTGCGTCATGGCCATGGCGGAGATAGTCTCGCGAATGCTTGTCGAAACGCCGCGTTTGAAGTCGAGCTGTTCGTGCTCGACCTGGCCAAGCAATCCCCAGAACGCTTCTTGGGTCAGGCTTGGGGGAAAATCACTGAGCGACGGGACACGGGCCATATCGTGATTAATTATCTAATCTTTGTGGTCTCGTCAACAACTATTCGTTGAAAAAGGTAAAGATTGAACAATCTTGGCTCGAGAGCTACTGCCGGCCCGGAATCTCATGCGAGCGGGCGGTTGCGGACTTCCGCTTGCGCGGGGCGGCGGAGCGGCGGTAGGGTCGGGGGCGTCATGACGTACTATGTGGCCGGGTACGACACCGAGGCGATCTACCCGTGGTGGGAGTACCGCGACAGGCCCTATTCGGCGGCGACCTACCGGGAGATGGTGAGCTACGAGGGAGCGCGGCTGGACGAGTGTCTGGAGGGTGTACGGGCGGTGGCCGAGGTGCACCTGCGGCACGAGGCGCCGGCCACGTTCTTCATCGTCGCCCAGCTTGCCGTGGCGGCGGGGGCGCGGCTGCGGGAGATCCTGGATCATGAGCTGTTCGAGTTGGAGTCGCACAGCTATACCCACGACAACATGATCGCGATCCGCGACGATGCCGCCGCCGTGCGCCGCGAGCTGGTGGACTCGAAGCGGGTGATCGAGGACCTGTTCGGGCGCGAGGTGATCGGCTTTACCGCGCCGGGCGGCTTTGCCAACGGCTTCCTGGGCGAGCCGCGGCTGCTGGAAGCGGCGTGGGAGGCGGGCTACCGCTACGTGCGCACCCTGAGCTGGCAGCCGAACAACATGGCGCCGGCGCCGCTGACGCAGCCGTTCTGGTTCGCCGGCGACGGCTTTCCCGAGCTGCTGGAGATTTCCGCCCATGCCTGGCACGACAACATCCTCACCGGCCAGCCGGCGGCCACGGCTTGGCCGCCCGCGCTGCCGTGGGGCTACCCGTCGCGGTTGCCTACCACCGGCCGCGAGGTATACGAGGCGTACGCGCCCGGCATCGAGTACGCCCGCGACCACGGGCTGCTGACCTACGACCCCTGCTTTCACCCCTGGTCGATCTACCGCGTGGACCAGGGCGCCGCGCAGATCGACCTGCTGCTGCAGCACGCCCGCCGCGCCGGCCTGACCCTGGCCGCGTGCGGCGACGTGTACCGCCGCCTGACAGCGGAACCGCAGCTCGCCCACCCGGCGCCGAAGTTTCCTACCGCTGCATCCGCGTAACCTGGTTGGCCGGGCCGTCGTGCGCCAGTCCGTGAGCGACTGACCGCGGGCGCGCTCAAGGGTTGAGACCGGCGCCTCCGGTCTCGCGTCAGATGCGGGCGCCGATGCGGTTGCCGGATTCGTAGCGGCGCAGGCCCAGGGCGAACAGTGCCCAGGCGGCGGCGATCAGGGCGGCGTCGCCGGCGACGATGATCGCGAGCAGGCCCCAGTCCATCCCGGTACCGCGGACGACGGCGCGGAACAGGTCCGCCGGCAGGTGGGCGACCAGCGCCGCCGGGATCAGGGTGTGCAGAATCACCGCCACCAGCGGCCCGTCGAAGATGGTGCCGGGATACAGGGAGAAGGTGATGATCTGCTCCGAGCCGACGCCGGCCAGGTCCTCGGCGTTGCCGAGCAGGAAGGTCAGGCTGTGGTACAGCACCCGCACCGCGACCAGCACGCCGGCGGCCAGCAGCACGAACAACAGGAACAGGCCGATGCTTGCTCCCGTGAGCGGCTGGCTGACGGCGAACAGCCCGAGCCCGTACAGCAGGTCTCCCCAGCTCGACACCGACATGCGCGAGGCCAGCAGGTTGGGCAGCACCGGCTTGGGCTGGGCCAGGTACACGTCGAGGTCGCCTCGGTAGATGATGCGTGACAGGTGGCCGGAATTGCCGCATACCACGGCCCCAAGGCCGAAGCCGGCGGCCGCCACCGCCCACAGGAACATCACGTCAGTGAACGTGTAGCCGGCAATCGGCGCGTCGATCGCCTCGAACAGGATCGCCCAGAACGCCAGGAACATGGCGTTGTTGGCGGCCATGGCGACCACCTGGATCGCGAACGGCACCGGGTAGGCGGTATTGGCGGCCAGGTTGACGCGGAAGTACCGGGCGAGCAGGCGCAGCGTGCGGTACCGGCGCGCCGCGCCGGTCGGGGGCGCGGCAGCGTTGCGGCGTCGGTCAGCCGCCATTGGCCTGCACCCTGCGCATGCCGAGTCGGAACAGGCCCGCCGCCAGCGCGCCGAGCAGCACGGCGTAAACGGCGGTGCCGAGCAGCGCCTCGGCGAACAGTTCGGGGGCGGGGTCCACCAGCATGCGCGCCGGCCAGTAGGCCTGGAACGCGAACGGCAGACGCGCCGCCACCCCGGCCAGCCACGGCGGCAGCAAGTCGAGCGGAAAGAACATGCCGCCGACGATGAACACCAGTTTCTGATGGATCCACTGAAACGGCAGCACCGACTCGAACCAGAACGCGCTCAGGCCGATGATCAGCATCCAGAGGCAGTTGAGCAACAGCGCGCCGGCGAACAGCGGCAGGCCGCCGGGCAGCGCCGCCGCCAGTCCCGGCAGCGGCCCCACCAGCGCCAGTGCGACCGCGGCGCCCGCCAGGCCGATCGGCACCGTCTTGGTGAGCGCCTGCCCGAGGGCGCGGGCAAGGGCGAACAGGGGGTAGGAGTAGGGCCGCACCAGGCCGTAGGCGATGCTGCCGTCCTGCACCTGCTCCTGGATCTCCGCCATGATCGAGGGCCGCGCCAGCTCGACCATCTCCGTGAACACCAGGTACCACGTGAGTTGCACCACGGTGAGGCCGCGCAGTTCGCCGTCGCTGCCGGCGATCGCCCGCCACAGCGTGTTGAACACGAACACGAAGATCACCAGCAGCACGCCGCGCGTCAGGAGCGCGGCCGGATAGGCGAGCTGGTCGCGGCCGGCATAGGTGAGGGCGCGGCCGTAGCGGCGCAGCCAGGGCGCGAGGTGAGAGACCGCCGCGGTCACGGAGCGCCTCCGGCGTGCCGGCTCTCGTAGAGGGCGGTGATCACTTGTTCGAGGGGTGGGTCGGAGATGGTGATGTCCAGCACCGTGTTGCGTTCCAGGATGGCGCGCACCACCGCCTCGACTCGGGTTCGGGCGGTGTCGACTTCCAGCTTGGCGGTATAACGGTCCGCGTGCCGTACCGTGACCTCCGGCAGGTCGAGCACGAGCGGTCCGGCCAGCTTGAGGTCCACGATCTTGGCGGTCAGCACGGAACGTTTCAGTTCGTCGACCGCGCCGTCCCACACGATGCGCCCCTCGTTGATCACGACGGCGCGCCGGCACACTTGTTCCACGTCGCCGGTGTCGTGCGAGGTCAGGAAAACGGTCACGCCGCGCTCGCGGTTGACGCGGGCGATCAGGTCGCGGATGCGCTGCCGAATTACCACGTCCAGTCCGATGGTGGGCTCGTCCAGGAGCAGCAACTCCGGATCGTGGATCAGCGACGCCGCTATCTCGCAGCGGATGCGCTCGCCCAGCGACAGCTTGCGCACCGGCGTGGCCAGGTGGCGGCCGATGCCGAACACCTCGGTCAGGGAGGCGATGCGTTCCCGCGCCTGATTGCGTTCGAGGTCGTAGATGTCGGCCAGCAGGCGGAACGTGTCGATCGGCGGGAGGTGGAACCAGAGCTGCGACTTCTGGCCGAACACCGTGCCGATGCGGTAGGCAAGCCGGCGGCGCTGGCGCTGAGGGTCGAGCCCGAGCACCGAGACGGAGCCCGTGTCGCGCTGCAGGATGCCGGTCAACAGCTTGATGGTGGTCGACTTGCCGGCCCCGTTGGGTCCGATGAAGGCGATCGCCTCGCCGCGCGCCACGTCGAGGTCGATGTCGTCGACCGCGGCCACCGTCCGCCAGCGGGGCGCCGCTGCCATGCCGCGCAGTGCGCCCATCGCGCCGGCGGTGCGGGTGCGTGCCGCCCGCACACGGAATCGTTTGCGCAGATTGCGTGCTTCGATGATCATTGGCGCTCCTCCCATCGGAGGGTCGCGCCGACCGCCGCACACCAATGAAAAAGGCCCTGCGCAATGGCAGGGCCTTCACAGTTGCGCCGGTACGGCGACGTTACCCTGCCGGATAGACCTCCTCTGCCATGAGGACGCACCACATGTGATCCGCGATCAGCGAAATCGTCGGGACGGACAGAGCCGATTCGGCCGTGAATGTGGTGACCGGTGCGCCGCTCATCAAGAGTGCGGTCGTATATACGCTCACCGATGGTACCGTGTCAACTGGAGCGCCGGTCCGGTCCAGGCCACGGTCAGGCCAGTCGGCCGGTCAGCCGAGGTAGCGGGCAATTTCTCCGGCAGCGTTGCGTGCCTGGTGAATGCAGTCGGGAATGCCGGCGCCGTCGTAGGGAGCACCGGCCAGCCACAGCCCGGGGGTGGTCTTGCCGGCTGCCGCGATCTTGGCCAGCCACTGACGGTGCCCCACCTGGTACAGCGGCGTGCCCTCGGGCCAGCGTGCCACGTGGCGGATGGTGGCCGGCTTGTCGCCGCCGAACACGCCGCCGAGCAGTATCGCCATCTCGCCCCGTACCAGATCGAGCAACTCGTCGTCGTCCAACTCCAGGACCTTGGGGTCGCGCCAGCCGCCCACGAAGCCGCGCACCAGAATGCCGCCCTTGGGCGCGCGCGAGGCGAACTTGTTGGAGCTCCACGTACAAGCGAGCAGCCGGCTGTCCTCGCCGCGCGGGACCAGGAATCCTGACCCCGGGGGCAGCGACTGATCCGGCTCGTGGAAGCCGAGCGTCACGACCGCCGACGAGGTGGCGCGCGCCGATTCGAGCAGCCGGGCCAGGGACGGGTTGACGCCGTTCACGAGGCGCGCCGCGGCCGCCGCCGGCGTCGTCACGAGTACCGCGTCGGCGGGTAGCTCGTAGTGGCCACTGAGGGATGGATGTCCTTTCAGGACCAGGCGATAGCCGCCTTCGGACGGAATCAGCTCGTGCACCGTGGTGTCGGTGCTGACCGAGCCGCCGAGTTCGCCCATGAGCGCGTCGGTCAAACGCTCCATGCCGCCCGCGAGGCTGGCGAACGGACTGCCGTGCAGGTGCTTCGGCCCCGGTGCCGATTGCACCGGGCCGGCGGCGGCGCGGCGCCGCCCCGGTGCGGCGTGCAGCGCCGGGAAGGTAGCCTCCAGGCTGAGCTGCCACGGATCGGCCAGGTGGATCCCGGCGAGCAGCGGTTCTCCGAGCACGCGCAGCATCTCGGCGCCGTAGCGGCGCCGCACGTAGGCGCCGATGCTCTCGTCCCCGGTCTCGCGCCTGCGGCGGGTCAGCGGGTGGGCAAGCGCCCGCAGGCGTCCGGCCGGCGATAGCAGTGGGGAGCGCAGCATCTGCCAGCGCCGGGTGGGATGGATCAGGCGCATTCCCGGCGGGATCGGAATGAGCCGCCGGCGGCGCAACACGTACGCACCGCGCGGTTGCTGTTGGGGGATCAACTCGCCGTCCAGCCCCAGGTCGTGGCACAGCGCCAGGGCGGCCGGTTTGCTGGTCAGGAACGAGTCGGGGCCGGTCTCGACGGCGAACCCGGCGTGGTGGAGGGTATGCAGCTTGCCGCCCGGCCGGGAGTCTGCCTCCAGAACCACGACCTCGATGTCCGGGCGCTCCGGCAGGGCACGCTGCAGGTAGTAGGCGGCCGACAGTCCGGTAACTCCCCCTCCGACAATGACCACGCGCCGCTGGCGGGTCCGAGGATCGCGTGATTCGCTCATCGAGCCGCCGCCGCGGACCGGCTAGTCCGCACGTGTTGCTCCGTCGGCGGCGGATTCCAGCACCCGGTCGGCGAGCGCCGCCATCAGTTCCGGGTCGGTGCCGAGCGACCGCGTTCGGCTTACCGACACGCCGAGCGAGTCGCCGAGTTCGCGCAGCTCAATGTCGATGTCGAACAGCACCTCCACGTGGTCGGCCACGAAGCCGAACGGCGCCACCACCACGTGACCGATTCCCTCGCCGGCGGCCAGCCGCACCTCCTCGTCGAGCGCCGGCCCGAGCCACGCCCCCGGCCGCGCGCCCGCCGACTGGTAGCACTGGCGCCACTGAGCCGGCGCCAGGCCGGCGGCCTCGGCCACCGCAGCCGCCGAGGCGCGCAGTTGGTCAGGATACGGGTCGCCGCCGCCGACCCAGGCTTCCGGCAGGCTGTGTGCCGAAAACAGCACCCGGAAGCAGGTGCGCGCCGGCGCCGCATCCGGCGGCTCGGGAATGGTGCGCAGCGCGGCGCGAACCTCGCGCGCCACCGCGGAGGTGAAGCGCGGGTGGTCGCAGAAGTGGGACACGAAGTTGAACCGGGGGGCGCGCGCCACGGCGCCGGCGGCGGTGCGCACCTGCTCCTGGTAGGCGCCGACGCTGCGCCGCGCGTAGTGCGGCGCCATGGTGAGTCCGACCGCGCGCGTCACGCCGCGCTCGGTGAGGCGTTGCACCGCCGCGGCGATGCGCGGCTGCCAGTGGCGCATGCCGACCTCGACGTCCGCGGCGACCCCGCGTTCGCGCAGGGTGGCGCCCAGCGCCTCCGCCTGCCGTTCGGTGATCGCCCGCAGCGGCGACCGGCCGCCGATCTTTCGATACCGCTCGCGAACTTCCTCCACCAGCGCCGGCGGCGTTGGCCGCCCGCCGCGGATGTCCAGCAGGTAGGGCTCCACGTCGGCCAGCGAGTCGGGGCCGCCGTATGCCATCACCAGCACGCCGAGCCGGCTCACGACGCGGCCCCCGGCGGCGCGCTGCCGGCAGCGGCGGTGTGGCCATGGACCAGGTCGACCAGCCGCGCCACCGCTTCCGGCGGCGTCTGCGGAAGAATGCCGTGGCCGAGGTTGAAGATGTAGCCGGGGGCGCTTGCTCCGGCGGCCAACACCGCACGCGCGCGTGGCTCCAGCACCTGTTCCGGGGCGAACAGCAGTGCCGGTTCCAGGTTGCCCTGCAGCGCCATGCGCGCCGGCAGCAGGCGGCGGACCGCGGCAAGATCGACCCGCCAGTCCACGCTCAGTACGTCGCACGGCAGCTCGGCGAGCAGGTCCAGCAGCGTCCCGGTGCCGGTGCTGAAGTAGATCAGCGGAACCCCGGCCGGCTGCAGGTCGGCGCACACCCGGCGCACGAACGGCAGCACGTGGGCGCGGTAGTCGGCGGCGCCGAGCACGCCCGCCCAACTGTCGAAGACCTGCAGCACCTGCGCGCCCGCCTCGGCCTGGGCGGCCAGGTAGTCGATCACCAGCCGGGTCAGGCGCTCCATCAAAGCGCGCCATGCCGCCGGCTGCTCGAACATCATCCGCTTGGTAAGCGTGAATTGCCGCGAGGTGCCGCCCTCGATGGCGTAGCTAGCCAGCGTGAACGGCGCGCCGGAAAATCCGATCAGCGCTACCTCCGGCGGCAACTCGGCACGCACCATCCGCATCGCGCGCATGGTGGCGGCAAGATCGCGGCGCGGGTCGGCCTCGCGCAGCGCCGCAACGTCATCAGCGCCGCGAACCGGGTTGTGAATGCGCGGGCTGGTGCCGTTGCCGAACGACAGATCCAGTCCGAGGCCGGTCAGCGGCGGCAGAATGTCGGCGAAGATGATGGCGCCGTCGAAGTCGAACCTGCGCAGCGGCTGCAGGGTGACCCGGGCGGCCAGCTCGGCGCTGCCGAGAATGTCGAGCATCCCGTACCGGCTGCGCAGCTCGCGGTACTCCGGCAGGTAGCGTCCTGCCTGGCGCATCAGCCAGATCGGCACCCGCTCGACCGGCTGGCGCCGGCAGGCAGCCACCAGCGGCGGTGCCTCGGCCGTATTCACGGCGTCGATCGCCCCGGCTCGCCGGTTGGGCTGGTCGGAAGAAGCCGGCCGGTGCGCGATGCCCGTACATCGATCCGCATCGTCTTCCTCGTCATGGAGTGACCGGGCGGGCCCATCAGAACAGATCCAGTGCGGCGCCGGACGGATGGTAGAAGGCGGTAGTCAACGGTGTGTCTCGTTCGGTATAGGCGCGTGCCTCCGTGCTGCGCAACCGCGTTACCAAGTCGGAGAAGCGGGTCAGGTCGGCAGTCTCGTACACCACCACGAACTCCTGGTCCTGGACGCCGGTCGAGTACAGCAGGAGCTGGGTGATGTCGGGGTACTCCTTGCCGACGCGGATGTGGCCGTTCATCATGCCCTGGCGCGTATCGCGGCTCAAGGCATACCAGCCGGTGGTCTTGACGAACGGATAGAGCACCAGGAACGGCTGCCGGTCGGCAGTGAACGGATCCATCTCCTGCGCCGACCGCACCCTGGTGTAGGTGGAGGGGCGGGTGAAGCCCCACAGCGGTTCGCGGCAGGTCAGCACGCCGCGAAAGCATGCCAGCCGGGCGGCGTAGTCGCGAAAGAACGCGTGCACGGCCGCCGGCGCCGCCTCCCGCAGCGCGGTCCACAGCAGCAGGTCGGCACTGTCCTGGGCCGGGAACACCTGGTACAGGTGGCGCGCATCGCCCAGGTCCGCAAGCGCCGCCGCGAGCGCCTCCCGCTGCCGGCGCCGGTCCTGGTCCGCGAGTTGCCACCAGGCCGCGGTAAAGCGCAGCAGGGCGAAGTGCGACAGGGTGCGCGGTGTTTGGCGCGGCTCGTCGTGCGCGTCGCGGGAACGCGCCGGGCGGGCGGCGGCCTGCCCATGCCGGCCGGATTGCCGGCCTTCGTCAGGTGCGTGTGCGTTGGTCTTCATGTTCTCAGTGCCGGCGCGTGCCCATGCCGGCTCATGGGGGGTCCCGAGGCGGCCGGTCCGCGAACAGCGACTCCAGTGTACCGCGATATTGGCCCGCGAGTGCAGTTCCGGCGGCGTCCCGCAGCCGCGTCATCGGCCGGCGCAGCAGCCCGCGTGTCACGTTGTGGGCGAGCGATTCCACGATGCGCCGCTCGCGGTCAGTGAGCCCCGGCAGGCGGCGCCAGACCCGCTCCAGTTCCGCGTCGCGGGTGGCGGCGGCCAGTTCGCCGAGCAGGCGCAGGGCAGGGGCGATCTCACGCTGCTGCCACCAGGAGCGAAAGCGCGCCAGCTCCTGCTCGATCACCGCCTCGGCAAGCGGGACCTCGGCCGTCCGCGCCGCATGGCTTGCCCGCGTGGCAGCCTCCAGGTCGGCGAAGTCGTAGTAGGTGAACCCGGGCAGCGGCGTTGCGCCGCGGTCGACGTTCTGCGGCAACGCCAGGTCGACCAGGTGCAGTGCTCGGCGGCGGTCCGTCATGACCGCACTCAGCATCGCGTCGTCGATGAAAGGCGTGGGCGCCGCCGTTGCCGCGATGGCGACATCGGCCGAACGCAGAGCGGCGGCCGGGCCCCACGGTACCGCACGGCCTCCGCAGCGGTGCGCCAGCCGTTCGGCGCGTTCCAGCGTCCGGCTGGTGACGGTAAGGCTGCCGAACCCGAGGTCTCGCAGCCGCTCGCAGGCGCGCTGCGCCATGGTGCCGGCGCCGAACACCAGCGCCCGCGCCTCGCCGACCGATGCCAGCCGACCCGCCACCAGGTCCACCGCCGCGGGCGCCAGCGAGGTGGCGTGGCGGCCGATCCCGGTGTCGGTGCGCACGCGCTTGCCGGCGTGGATCGCCGCGCGGAACAGGGCGTCGAGCACCGCGCCGGTCGAGCCGCCGGCAGCGGCGTCCTGCCAGGCCGCCACGACCTGGTGCTGGACGTCGGTTTCGCCGAGCAGCATGGAGTCCAGACCGGCGGCCACGCGCATCAGGTGGCGCACCGCCTCCTCCGCCGCCACCTCGGCCACGGTACTGCGCGCCGCGGCGGGAAACACGTCGTCCAGAACGCCGCCAACCAGCGAGCCGCTCGCCCCGTGGGTGTACACTTCGCAGCGATGGCAGGTAGCGAGTACCGCCCACTCCGCCTGCACACCGTTTCCGCGTGCGAGCGCAGCGGCAAGCTGCACCGGCAGCGGTGCGGCGGCGGCTGCAGCCTCGCTTGCAAGGTGCTGGTCCAGGGGCCGATAATTGAGGAGCCAGGCACGGATCATGGAAGGCGTAGTCGCGAATAAGATATATACGATTTTATGCGATTCGCAAGCGCGATGATGAGCGCGTCGCAGCAACCTTCCGGCGCTGGCGACGAACGCCTGCTCACCATCGGCCAGGCCGCGGAACTGCTTGGGGTGCATCCGCTGACCATGCGCAACTGGAGCGAGAAGGGCACCATCCGCTGCCTGCGCACGCCCGGCGGCCATCGCCGTTACCGGTTGCGCGATCTGCAGCGCGTGCTCGCCGCACCGCAGGACGACCCGGCCACCGCGGCCGCGATCGTGGAACTGGCGCGGAGTGCGGTGCGCGCCGCGCTCGCCGACGCTCCCCCGTCCCCGGCCGGCTCGCCGGCGTCCGGAAGTTCCGTGTTGCACGGGCTGCGCGCGGAGTTGAGCGGCAACCAGCGCCGGTCGATGACCCACCTCGGGCGCGAACTGCTGGGGCTGCTGATTCGCTACGCGCTGGCGCAGTCCGAGGCCGCCGCCGACAGCGCGGCACCTGGGGTCGCAACGCGCGGGCACGCCCCGCACGAGGACGCGCTGCGGCGCGCCGGCCAGTTGGGCGCCAGCTACGGGCGCGCCGCGAGGCGCCTGGGTCTGGCGCCCGCGGATGTCGTGGCGACCTTCAATTTCTTCCAGGAGACCGTCGTGCAGGCACTCGTCGAGTGCAAGGCGCTCGACTACACGCGCCTGAGCCGTTTGTTCGGCGTAGCCCTGCTGGCTGCGGTCGCGACTGCCGCACCGCCCGCCGGCGACCGGCAATCGACTCGCGTTGCCCATCCTTAACGAGCGGTTAACGCGTTCTCAACCTCGCTTTGGTACCGCTTATGCAATACCATTGGGTGTGTATACACGGCATGACGGGAGGGACGCGACGATGACGCAACGGGCAGGTATCACCGTGGCTCGGCGAGGCAGCGTGCTTGTTCTCCTGGGCCTTCTGTTGAGCGCGGTATCCGCCGTTGCATCCGGCATCTTCGCCGAGGCGGAAGCCGACGACCTGGTTCCGGTGCAGCCCGCTCCGGCGGCCGCACCGGCGCAGACGCCGGCGGCGTCGCCGGCACACCGCTCTTCGGGGCTCGATCTGCTGCGCGAACTGCAGGCGTCGTACCGGGCGGTCGCGGCCTCGGTGATGCCGGTGGTGGTGCAGATCAACACCACCAGGACGGTAAGCCGGCGCCAGTTCAGTTTCTCGCCCAATCAGACGCAGCCGCGGCCGTTCGAACAGCCGGGCGGCACCGGATCCGGGATCATCGTGAGCACGGAGGGTGGGCGCTACTTCGTGTTGACCAACAACCACGTGATCGAGAATCGCGACCACATTCTGGTCACGCTCGACAACGGCGAGGAGTACGAAGCCGAGCTGGTAGGCACCGACCCGCGCCAGGACATCGCGGTCGTCTCGTTCGACGGTCCGCGCGGCCTGCCGACCGCGCGCCTGGGCGACTCCAGCCGGCTCGTGGTGGGCGACCTGGTGCTCGCCGTCGGCAGTCCGTTCGGCCTGCAGTCGACCGTGACGTCAGGCATCATCAGCGCGCTCGGGCGCGAGACCAGCGGCACCGCGGGAATCAACATTGCCGAGTACATCCAAACCGACGCGGCCATCAACCCGGGCAACTCCGGCGGCGCGCTGGTCAACCTCGACGGCGAAGTGATCGGCGTCAACACGTGGATCGCTTCGCGCAGCGGCGGCAACGTGGGAGTCGGGTTCGCGTTGCCGATCAACGCGGCCAAACGAGCCATCCGCGACTTCCTGGAGAGCGGACAGGTGCGGTACGGATATCTCGGCGTGTTCGTGAGTTCGGCAAGCTCCGAGACCCGTGCATCGCTCGGCGTGGACGACATCGACGGCGCACTGGCGTGGAGCATCATCCTCGACTCGCCGGCCGCGCTCGGCGATCTGCGCCCGGGCGACTGGATCACGCACGTGAGCGGCCGGCCGGTGGGCGACAGCGGGGAGTTGGTGCGCGCCGTGGGCGCGCTGGAGCCGGGTCAGGAGAGTACGTTCGACCTGGTGCGCGCGGGCGTACCCATGCAGGTGACCGTCGTGGTCGCCCTGCGTGACGATGCCGAGGCCTGGGCGGTGCGCGACTGGCCGGGCATCTTTCCGGTACCGCTTACCGATCGCGTACGAGCGAGGTTCGAGATTGCCGACAACCAGCGCGGCATGTTGATCGCAAGCGTCAACGAGTCGAGCGCGACATCGGCGGCCGGGCTGCGCGTGGGAGACATCATCACGCACGTCAACGGCGCCGCCGTTCGTGACGCCGCCGACTTCTACCGCACCGTCGGAGCAGGGGAGAGCGGCGAGTACCGGTTCCGCATCGTGCGCGACGGAGTGCGCAGCACCATCGACGTCAACCTGTAGCACCGCGCTGCCGCGCGTTGCAAGCCGGCCGGCGAACGTGAGCCACGCCGCGCAAACCTCGGGCCGGTCGGCATTGACAACCTGGCGCGGGACCGATTGGATAGCGGCGATGAGCGTGAGTTGGAACCGGCGGCGGGTCAGCGCCTTTGCCGACGAAATCGGCGACGAACTGGACGAGCAACTGGCGGTGCTCGCTGCCAACGACGTGGGCAACATCGAGTTGCGCGGCGTGTGGGGCAAGGGCGTGCTCGATCTGTCCGCCGACGAGGTGCGGCGTGTGAAGGACGCCGCTCGGCAGGCCGGGGTGGGGTTCTCGGCCGTGGGCTCGCCGATCGGGAAGTTCCCGGTGGCCGGTGACTTCGGCGAGGAACGGGAGCGCATGCGGCGGGCACTGGAGTACGCCGCGCTGCTGGAGGCGCCATTCGTGCGCATCTTCTCCTACTACATTCCGGAGGGGGAGGACGCCGCCAACCACCGCGGCCGGGTGCTGGATCGGCTTGGCGCCCTGGCGGAGCTGGCCGAACCGACCGGCGTGCGCCTGGCGCACGAGAACGAGCGTCACATCTACGGCGACACCGGCGACCGGGTGCTCGACCTGCTGGAGGGCATCCGATCGCCGGCCTTCACCGGCATCTTCGATTTCGCCAACTTCGTGGTGTGCGGCGAGGATCCCTACCGCTGCTGGCAGCGGGTGCGCCCGCACATCGCCTACTTTCACATCAAGGACGCCGTGGCGGCCACCCGCACGGTGGCCCCGGCCGGGGAGGGCGATGGCGCGGTGGCGCGCATTCTCGCCGAGGCGTACGCGGCCGGTTTCGACAGTTTTCTCACGCTGGAGCCCCACCTGGACGTGGCCGGGGCCAGCCACGGACGCACCTCGCCGGCACGATTCGCGGTCGCCGCCTCCGCGCTGCGGCGCGTACTGGCAGGCATCGGCGCACCGGTGGCCTGAAGGACCGGCGAAGTTGAAGCTGCACGAACACCAGGCCAAGACGGTGCTGGCGCGCTACGGCGTGGCGGTGCCTCGCGGCCGCGTCGCGGCCACGGCCGAGGACGCCGCGCGCGTTGCCGGCGACCTGGGCGGACCGGTGGTGGTCAAGGCGCAGGCACACACCGGGGCGCGCGGCAAGGCGGGCGGCATCCGGCTGGCCGCGGACCCGGGCGCCGCGCAGGCGGCGGCGGGCGAATTGCTGGGCATCCGGCTGGTGACCAACCAGACCGGCCCGGCCGGACTTCCGGTGGACGCCGTCCTGGTGGAGGAGCGCGTTGCCATTGCGCGCGAGCTGTATCTGAGCGTGGTGATCGACAACGCGGCCGGGATGCCGATGGTGATCGCGTCGGCGGCGGGGGGCATGGAGATCGAACAGGTCGCGGTCGAGCGCCCGGAGGCGATTCACCGCCAGCATGTCGACCCGACCTGTGGACTGCAGCCGTACCAGGCGCGCGCCCTGGCATTCGCCACCGGCCTGGGAGGCGAGCTGCTGGCGCCGGCGGTACGGCTGATCGATGCGCTGGTAGCCGCATTCGAGGGCAGCGACGCGCGCCTGATCGAGATCAACCCGCTGGTGGTCACGGAAGGCGGCGCCCTGCTGGCCGGCGACGCGAAGTTCGACGTGGACGACAACGCCCTGTTCCGGCAGCCGGGGCTGGTGCGGCTGCGCGACCGCGGCCAGGAGGCGGAACGCGAACTGGAGGCGCACGACGCCGGGATCGACAACTACGTGAAGCTGGACGGCGACATCGGCTGCCTGGTCAACGGCGCCGGCCTGGCCATGGCCACCATGGATGCGATCAAGCTGGCCGGCGGTGAACCGGCCAACTTCCTGGACATCGGCACCGCCAACCGCCGGGAGGCGGTGGTCGCGGCACTGCGGATTATCGGTGCCG
This sequence comes from Spirochaetaceae bacterium, assembly GCA_028821475.1. Taxonomy (GTDB): domain Bacteria; phylum Spirochaetota; class Spirochaetia; order SZUA-6; family Bin103; genus Bin103. Next base: position 139,427 of record JAPPGB010000083.1, on the reverse strand, counting down.
ACCCCGACGTGCGCGCGGTGCTGGTCAACATCTTCGGCGGGCTCGCGCGCACCGACATCATCGCCGCCGGCGTGGTGGCGGCGAAGGCGGAGGGCGCGTTGCCACAGCCCACCGTGGTTCGCCTTGCCGGCACCAACGTCACGCAGGGGTTGGAGATTCTCGACCGCGCGGCGGTCGACCTGGTGCGCGCCGGCGGATTCGCCGAGGCGGCGCGCGCCGCCGTGCTTGCCGCCCGGGGAGGGGCCGCGTAATGGCGGTGCTGCTTGGCGCATCGAGCCGCATCCTGGTGCAGGGCTTCGGCCGTGCCGGCCAGTTGCAGGCGCGCGTCAGCCGCTCCTACGGGAGCGCCGTGGTGGCGGGCGTCACGCCGGGCCGGGGCGGCCAGCGGCTGGAGGACACCCCGGTGTACGACACGGTGCGTGCGGCGGTGGCGGAGCAGGGGGCCAACGTGTCGGTGATCTTCGTGCCCGCTCCGTACGCCGCCGATGCCATACTGGAAGCCGCGGACGCCGGCATTCCGGTGGTGATCTGCATAACCGAGTTCATTCCGACGCGCGACATGGTGCAGGTAAAGCGCTATCTGCGCGGCTCCGCGACCCGGCTGATCGGCCCCAACTGCCCCGGCGTGATCGCTCCCGCGCAGCGTGCCCGGGCCGGCATCATGCCGGTCGACGTGTACCGCCCCGGCAACGTCGGCGTGATCTCCCGTTCCGGGACCCTCGTGTACGAGGCCGTGGATCAGTTGTCGCGGCTCGGCATCGGCCAGTCGGGCAGCGTCGGCGTCGGCGGCGATCCGGTGATCGGAACCTCGCAGCGGGAAGCGCTCGAGTTGTTCGAGGCGGATGCGGAAACCGGCGCCGTGGTCCTGATCGGCGAGATAGGCGGCACCGCCGAGCAGGAGGCGGCCGAATACGTGGCGTCGATGAGCAAGCCGGTGGTGGCGTTCATCGCCGGCGCGACCGCTCCGCCGGGGCGCCGCATGGGGCACGCCGGGGCGATCATCGCCGGGGCCGCCGGCACGGCGCGCGCCAAGCAGGAAGCGCTGCGCGCGGCAGGCGCGGCCGTGGTCGAATCGCCGTCCGCGATCGGTCACACGATGCGCGAGGTGTTGCTCCGCCAGCCCTGACGGGGCCGCGCGTCCGGCGCGACGCTCGACTTCGCGGTAGCGCGCGCCGACACTCAGACTATGGGCCTGCTGTCCCGGGTCGCCACCCTGCAAGATGCGCCGCCGTCGCGCGCCGACGTCCACGATCCCGACAGCGGGGGCGCCGGCATCAGCGACAGCCCGGAACGCCCGCAACAACCGCTCCCGTCACCGGCCGGCGGCGCGCGTCCAAAGCGCGCCACACCGGGCCGATTGCCGGCCAAGGCCGGCGGCGCGCGGCGAGCGAAGCCGAAACCGGGTGGCCCCGCCCCCGAACGTTCGGCGAGCACCACGGCCGCGGCCAGGCCGGACATCTGCCCTGTCGTGGGGCTTCCGGTCTGCTACTATGATGGGTGCCGCCACTGGAGCGGCGCCGCCTGTGCCCATCCGAGCGCGGTATCCGCGCCGCGCGGCGGCGGCAACCGAAACAAGCTCGGGTCGCGCCGCAAGGGGTCCGCTGCACGGATACGCGGGTAGCGGCTGCCGGCATACCAACAGGAGTGACGTGGCGCCCGTGCGGGCGCCGGCCCATGGCTACCCCACCGAACAAGGCATACGAGAACCTGCCGTTCCTGCGCGGCCGCGACGCCCGCATGCTGCGCATCCTCGCAGAGTACCTGGAGCCGCAGGCGCGGCTGCGCCGGCGCCGCATCCGCAGCGCCATCGTGTTCTTCGGATCGAGCAGTACGCTCGACCGTGAACAGGCCGGCAAACGGTTCGGCGACCTGGCAGCCGGCCGGGTGGCCGGCGCATCGCAAGCCGACGTCCTGCGCGCGCGCCATCAGCTTCGTCTCGCCGAGTACTACGAGGATGCCCGCGTGCTGGCGCGCCGGGTTACCGCGTGGGCGCGGGAGTCGGGCGCGGAGGGCGAACTGGTCGTGTGTTCAGGCGGCGGCCCCGGCATGATGGAGGCAGCCAATCGCGGCGCGTCCGAGGCCGGCGGGCAGAGCGTCGGCCTGACCATCAGCCTGCCGGGCGAGCCGCTGCCCAATCGCTACATCGGTCAGGGCCTGGCGATGGAGTTCCACTACTTCTTCATGCGCAAGTTCTGGTTCATGTACCTGGCCCGCGCGCTGGTGGCGTTCCCGGGCGGTTACGGCACCATGGATGAGCTGTTCGAGGTGCTGACCCTGCTGCAGACGCGCAAGGTGCAGCGCCCGGTGACGGTGATCGTCTACGGGCGCGACTACTGGGAGGAGGTGGTGAACTTCGACAAGCTGCGCGAGTGGGGCACCATCAGCGACCGCGACCTGGAACTGATCCACGTGGTCAACGATGTCGAAGAGGCGTTCGCCATCCTGACCAGCGCCATCACCAGTCCCAAGGCGGGCAAGAGCGGCTGACCCGCGCGCCTACGCCGCCGCTAATCCATCCCGCCGGCGACGTAGATTCGCGTCTCCGGACGAAACGCCGCCCAGGAGAACCAGAAGTGGTTGATGCTCACCACCGCCTCCAGCTTGCTGCCCTGCAGCGGCCCGGCGGTCGCTTCGCCGAGCAGGCTCCACGTGCTGGCGGTCTGGCTGTCGCGGATCGCCCCGTCCGACCACTCGAAGTCGAGCACCCGGCCATCGAGGCGGCGGCTGAACGAGGCGCCGGTACCGACGTCGCGGCCCGCGGCGATGCTGCCGGAATCGAGGGCGGATGCCGTCCCCGGCTGCCAGAACACCGCGACCGGCGCCTGCGCCACGGTGTCGTTGATCACGCGCACCTCCTGGAGCGTCTCGTACGGGTAGGCGACTGCTTCTTCCGGGAGGTCCACCGTCAGCACGCGCGCCATCGGCGGCAACGCATCCGGCGTAGCCGGCCCGCGGTACAGGAACGGCCGGTTGTTGACGTTGTCGTAGCCGGCGTAAGGGTTGCGGCCATAGGCGCGGCTGTAGCCGGTGTTGCGCGAGAGCACCTCGGCATCGGGGTAGCGGTCGCGAAACTCCTGCCAACTGACGATGTTGGCCGGGTAGAAGGCAAGCTGGCTGCCGGCGTACTTGCCGGCGATGCCGGCTCCGGTAGCCTGCTGCCACCAGGTCTCGGTCTGGCGGTCGTACATGATCAGGTTGCTGAACCGCAGCCGGCCGGTGGTGCCGAAGTCGAGCACCTGGCCGTCGAACGCGCGCTGGAACCCGATCGCGGTGTTGCACAGCGGGCAGAAGGTCACCGAGATCGGCACGCCGCCTACCTCGTCGTTGACGATCTCGTGCCACGTGAGAACCTGCAACGGATACGCCTTGGCCACGCCGCCGGCCTCCACGAGCACCACCGGTTCCAGCTCGCCAAGCCAGCCGTCGGCGTCCGCCACGGACACGAAGTCCGGACGGTCGATGGCGGGAATGCCGTCCTTGGGCGGGCCGCCCGACAGCACGTCGCTGTACGGTACCGTGTGGCGCGCGAAGTCGGTCTTGAATTCGCGCGCCGCGCCGCGCGGGGCCGGCTCCTCGGCCAGCAGTTCGGGGTTGGCGGCGACGGTGCCGGGCGCCGGCGCGGCCACCAGCAGCGCGGCGCCGCCCGCCACGATCGCGACCGCGAGGGCCGCGACCGTGAGTCGAGTCCGGGTGGGCGATTTCCATTGCATCGTTACAGCTCCATCGGAACGGGATAGCGGCTGCCGGCGGCAACCGCTCACGGTGCACAGACGGCCGCAGAGCCGGGAATCTTACCGGGCGTTCGCGGCCGTACGCGGCCCACGCGGCGCCCCCTTCGGTTGACATGAAACGCTCGCGCGACGATATTTTCCCCACTTCAGGTCTCCTTCGTCTAGCGGTTAGGACACCGGGTTTTCATCCCGGCAACAGGGGTTCGACTCCCCTAGGAGATGACGCCGCGCAGTTTCGTTGATCGCACCGTTCGCGCCCGCGCCGGAGCACCCGGAATGCAGATCAGAGGACGCAACATTCACCTGGTAGGGGCCAAGGGCACCGGCATGGCGGCGCTTGCCGAGATTCTGGCCGCCCGCGGGGCGTCCCTGACCGGCTCCGACGTGGCCGAGTCGTTCCCTACCGACGAGATATTGGATCGCCTGCAACTCCGGCCCGGGGTCGGTTTCGCCGCCGCCGACCTGCCGGCCGACACCGACTGGGTGATCCACTCCGCCGCCTACGAACGCGGCGACAACCCGCAACTGCGTGCCGCCGCGGCGCGCGGCATACCGTTGTCCAGCTACCCGGAGGCGCTCGGCGCGCTGTCGCGGACCGCGCGTTCGGTGGCCATCGCCGGGGTACACGGCAAGACCACCACCGCCGCGCTGTGCGGGCTGCTGGTGCAGGCGCTGCACCTCCCGGCAACCGTGCTCACCGCCACCGGGGTGGCCAACTTCGACGGCCGCGCGACGCTGATCGGCGGCGCCGACTACCTGATCGCCGAGACCTGCGAATACCGCAACCACTTCGCCAGTTTCCGGCCCAGCCACGTCGTGATTACCGCCGTGGAGCTGGAGCACGTCGATGCGTTTCCGACCCACGCCGCGCTGGTGGCCGCGTTCACCGACTTCGCCGGCACGCTGCCGGAGGGCGGCACCCTCGTCTACTGCGCCGACAACGCCGGCGCCGCCGAGGTGGCGCGCATCGTTTCGGAACGGCGCCCGGACCTGCGCCTGCTCCCGTACGGTGAACACGCCGCCGGCGCGCTGCGCATCTCGTCGTTGCGGGAGGCGGCCGGCGTGACCCGGTTCCGGCTGCACTGCCTGGCCGAGCCGGTCGCGCTGCAGGTACCGGGACGCCACAACGCCGCCAACGCCGCCGCCGCCGCGGGCGTGGCGTGCGTGCTGCTCGGCGAGCAGGGCCGGGCCCTTGGCGAGTCGCAGCAGTCCGCGATCGTGCGCGCGCTCGGCGCCTACCGCGGCGGCAAGCGCCGCACCGAGATTGTCGGGGAGTGCGGCGGCATCCTGGTGATCGACGATTACGCGCATCACCCGACGGAGCTGGTTACCACGCTGGCCGGGCTGCGCGCGTTCTACCCGGGCCGGCGCATCGTGGTCGACTTCATGAGCCACACCTTCTCGCGCACCGCGGCGCTGCTTGCCGACTTCGCTACCGCGTTCGGCGCCGCCGACGAGGTGTTGCTGCACCCGGTGTACGCGTCCGCGCGCGAGCAGTCCCCCGTCACCCCCGAGCAGGCGGGACGCGCGCTGTACGACGCGGTGGCCGGCGAGCACCCGCGCGTGCGCTGGTGCGGCACCCTGGCGGCGGCAAGCGAGCGCCTCGCGGCCACCCTGCGCCGCGGCGACCTGCTGGTGACCATGGGAGCCGGTGACAATTGGCGGGTGGGCCGGGAAGTGCTGCGCCTGCTCGGCGGTGCGCGCCAGCGCGGGGCAGAGGGTTGATGCGCGGCATGACCGGCTTCGGCCGGGCCGAACACACCACCGGGAAGCGGCGCATCGCCGTCGAGATAAAGTCGTACAACAGCCGTTACCTGGAAATCCAGGTGGGCGTGCCGCCCGGCTACGCCGAGTTGGAGCCGCGCCTGCGCGCCGAGGTGGCCGAGCGCGTGAGCCGCGGGCGGGTGGAGTTGGCGCTGTCCGTGGCAGACCTCGCCGACGCCGTCGAGGTGAGCGTCGACACGGCCGCAGCCCGCGCCTACATTGGCGCGTTGCGCGAGCTGTCCGACGTTGCCGGCGGCGGCCCGGTGACGCTGAGCAACTTGCTCGCGGTGGGCGGATTCCTGAGCGAGCGGCGCGAGCCGTGCGTGGAGGGGCTGTGGAGCGACTGCCGGCAACCGCTCGAGCAGGCGTTCGCACAGTTCGAGGCGGCGTGCCGCCGGGACGGGAACGTCACCGCGGCCGACCTGCGCCGCCTGCTCGCGGAGATCGCGCTCGAGGTGGACCGGATCGAAGCCGAGGCGCCGCGCGCGGCCGAGCGCCAGCGCGACGCCCTGGCCGCGCGCGCGCAGGAACTGCTCGCGGGCGCGGTGGACGAGGAGCGGTTGGTCGCCGCGCTCGCCACGCTGCTTGGCAAGAGCGACGTCAACGAGGAGTTGATCCGGCTGCGCGGCCACCTCGAGGCCTTCGGCGATGGGCTCGCCGCCGGTGAACGGGCCAAGAAGCTGGAGTTCATCAGCCAGGAAATGATGCGCGAGGCGAACACCGTGGCTGCCAAGGGTTCGTCGGTCTCGATCAGCGCCGCGGCCGTTCGCGTCAAGGATGCCGTAGAGCGCATCCGCGAGCACCTGCGCAACGTCGCCTGACCGGGCCACGCAGATGCGCATCGCGATCTCGGGCAAGAGCGGTTGCGGAAACTCGACGGTGTCGCGCCTGGTCGCCGACCGCCTCGGGCTGCGGCTGATCAACTACACGTTCAAGAACCTTGCCGCCGAATACGGCATCGATTTTGCCGCGTTGCATGCGCGCGCGGCGCGCGATTTCTCGATCGACCGCACCCTGGACCGGCGCCAGCTCGCCGCGGCGGCCGGCGGTGCCTGCGTGCTCGCCTCGCGGCTCGCCATCTGGCTGCTTGCGGATGCCGAGCTGAAGGTGTATCTGACCGCCCCCCCGGAGGTGCGGGCGCGGCGCATCGCGCGGCGCGAGCGCACCGCCTTCGCCGCCGCCCGGGTCGACACCGGACGGCGAGACGCCAACGACCGGCAGCGTTACCTGGAGCTGTATCGGATCGACATCGACGATGCCGAGCCGGCCGACCTGGTAATCGATACGTCGGCGCACGACCAGTTCGCGGCGGCGGCAGCCATTGTCGCGGCGGCGCACGCGCGTGGCAGCGTTGCCGGCGGCGGCGTAACCTGACGGCCGGCGGCGGCGGACGCGGCGCCGACGGCGGGCACGGCCGACGATTCCGATACCCGAAGCGCGGAAACGGCTATATAATTGGCTGACGTGATTCTTCCTCTGAACCTTCTCATCGGAAATGTCGATAACCGCTATCAGCTTTCGGCTGCCGCGATGCGCCGGGCGCACCAGCTCGCCTTGACCGGCGACGAAGATATCGAAGCGAACAAGGGCAAGATCGTCTCCACCTCCATCCAGCAGATCCTCACCAAGAAGGTGAAGTACGAGATAGAGCGGTAGCGCGTCCGCGCTGCCGAGTCGGGGACGTCGTTGATGTCGGAACCGGGTTCGCGCGCCGGCGCGCAGGCCGGTCCGCGCCCGCGCGTAACGCTGCTGTTGGGTCCGACGGCGGTCGGCAAGTCCCGGCTCCTCGAAGATCTGCTGCCGCGGTTGCGCCAGTGGCGGGTGGAAGTGATCAACGCCGACTCGCGCCAGGTGTACCGCGGACTCGACGCGGGTACGGCCAAGCCGCCGCAGCAGTTGCGCCGCCGGCTGCCGCATCACCTTGTCGACGTCGTGGATCCCGACCGCCAATTCACCGCGGGCGACTTCGTGCGTGCCGCCGACCGCCTGGTGGGCGAGATCGAGCGGCGCGGGGGCTGGGCGGTGGTGGCCGGCGGTGCGGCGTTCTACCTGTGGTCGTTCCTGCACGGGTTGCCGGCGGCGCCTCCGGGCGACGCGAGCATCCGGCGCGAGTTGCGCGAACGGCTGCGCACCGAGGGTGCGGCGGCGCTGCACGCCGAGCTCGCTCGCAAGGATCCGGACGGCGCCGCGCGGCTGCCGCCGGCGGACGTGAACCGGGTGCTGCGCGCTCTCGAGGTGTTCCAGCTCACCGGTACTCCGTGGTCGTCGTTCCGCCCGGCCGAGACGGTGCGCCGCGACTTCGAGCTGCTGATCCTGGGGCTGCAGCGGGACCGCGCCGACCTGTACCGGCGCATCGATCGACGGGTGGAGGAGATGTTCGCCGGCGGCCTGGCCGCCGAGGTGGCGGCGCTCTGCGCGCGCGGCTACCACCGCGATACGCCGGCAATGCGCAGCATCGGTTACGCGGAATTCTTCCCGGCCCACTCGGCCCCGGATGAGGCGACCATGCGTCTGATCCAGCGCAACACGCGGCGGCTGGCAAAGCGCCAGCTCACCTTCTTTCGGCGCTTCCCGGACGTCCGCTGGCTGCCGGCGGACTCCAGCGCCGAAGTCGGGGCGGCAATGGAGCGGTTCCTGGCGTCTCCCGATACCGGCACGAGCGGGTGATGGATGGCAGTGCACGCGTCGCCGCCGCCCGGCTGCCGGATCCGCGCGACCGTGGCGCGCGCTGGCGCGCGCGGCGCGCGCACGCCAACTTGACACCGGGGGACAGGTTGGCGATAGTTGGCGTGCGCTCCGCACCCCACGGCAACCCGTGACGGCGCAGCGCCGGTCGCGGATTCCGAGGCTGAACACACTGGTCACCGACTTGGTCATGACACTGGAGTAACGTTGCAATGCCCTGTGGGCGGAAGCGTAAGCGCCATAAAATAGCTACTCACAAGCGCAAGAAAAAGCTCAGAAAGAACCGGCACAAGAAGAAGTAGCGTGGTCCGTTGCCGGCGTGCCGCGCGCGCGGTCTCGTCACCGCGGTGAGTCTGTACGGTCACTCCGTGGCATGGAAGACGATGAAAACCGATGCCCAGGCATCGCCCGCCGGCCCGCCGTTTCGGACCAGCGCCTACGACGTTCGCCGCAATCTGCGCGTCGTCCCCTTGGGTGGGCGCAGGCCGGGTCCGGGGCAGCCGGAACCGCCCGCAGCGGAGATCAGCCTCGACGCGCTCGATCAGCAGCGACAACAAATCATCAGCGCGTGCCTGCGTGACGTGTCCGCGCCTTTCAGCGTGTGCGGAGAGGCGCTGCGCGCTACGATAGCGGGGCCGCGGGTCGCGAGACTTGCGGCATGCTGGCAGAAGCACGAAGTCACCCGCGGACTGGGCCTGGAGTTGGCGGCGTCGTGGGAGGCGCTGCCGGGTGCGATTGCGACCGCGGGCGGCACCCTGGACTATGCTCGGCGCGCGCTGGTCATGGGCATCATCAACATCACGCCCGACTCGTTCTATCCCGCCAGCCGTCTCACCGAGCCGGCCGCGGTGGTGCAGGCTGCGCTGCGCATGCGCGAGCAGGGCGCCGACCTGGTCGATCTCGGCGGCGAGTCGACGCGCCCCGGAGCGGCGCCGGTGAGCGTCGCCGAGGAGTTGCGCCGGGTGGTGCCGGCGGTCGCCGCGGTGGTGGCGGCGGGTGGTCCTCCGGTCTCCATCGACACCGGCAAGGCGGCGGTGGCGGAAGCGGCCCTCGACGCCGGGGCGGTAATGGTCAACGACGTGAACGGCCTGCGCGATCCCGACCTGCGCCGCCTGGCAGCCGAGCGCGGGGTGCCGGTCGTGATCAACCACATGCGCGGCACCCCGCGCACCATGCAGCGCGGCGCCGCCTACCGCGACACCGTCGCGGAGGTGGTGCGGGAACTCAAGCAGCGCATCAACGACGCACTCGACGACGGCATCGATCGCCGCCAGGTGATCGTGGATCCGGGCATCGGGTTCGGGAAGCGCGTGCACGACAACCTGCGCCTGCTGCACGGCACGCCGGCCTTGCGGTCGGTCGCGCCGGTGCTCGTCGGCGTGTCCCGCAAGTCTTTCATTGGCAAGATATTGGAGGCGCCGATCGAAGATCGGCTCGCGGGTACCACGATCGCCAACACGGTGGCCCTGCTGCACGGCGCGGACATGATTCGCGTGCACGACGTGCCGGCGGCGATGCAGGCGGTGCGATTCGTGGCCGCGGCGCGGGAGGCGGAACGCGGCCGGCGCGACGGTTGACGCGTGCGGCAAGGCGCGCGATGGTGGCAGCGGCATGATCCTGGGTGTCGGCATCGACGTGGTGCACCCGCAGCGGCTGCGGCGTTGGCAGGAAATTCCGGGCCTGCTCGAACGGTTCTACCACCCGGAAGAGCTGGCGCAGTGCCGCCGGCGCTCCGGTGCGGCGGCGGTGTTGTCGCTGGCGGCGCGGTTTGCCGCCAAGGAGGCGTTCGGCAAGGCCCTCGGCTCGGGACTCGCCGGTCTTTCCCTGCGCGACATGGCGGTGCTGAATAACGCGGACGGCAAACCGGAGTTGCAGCTTACCGGATCGGCCAAGGCGGCGCTGCAGCGCGCCGGCGGAGGGCGCGTGTTCATTTCGCTGTCGCACGAGAAGGAGGCGGTGCTGGCGATGTGCGTCATTGAGAGCGACCACGCGGCCGCGTCAGCGGGCGGGTGACCGGTCGCGCCGCCGATCGGCCCACGGCACCGGGCGGTCGCGGGTCGGTCGCGTCCGGGGATGCCAACGTGAAGCTCACCCTGGCCTACGACGGCACCGACTTCGCCGGCTGGCAGGTGCAGAACGAGGAACGCACCGTCCAGGGCGTGCTGGAGGCGGCCCTGGCGCGGATGCTGGACCGCCCGGTGCGCGTGCGGGCGGCCGGGCGCACCGACTCGGGAGTACATGCGACCGGCCAGGTGGCAAACTTCAGCGCCCCGATGACGTTTCCTGCCGAGCGCTGGGCGGTGGCCATCAACTCCTACCTGCCGCCGGACGTGCGCGTGCTCGCGGCGTGTCCCGTTGCGGCACGGTTCGACGCGCGTCGCAGCGCGCTGGCGCGCGGCTATCGCTACCAGTTGCTGTGCGGCGGCGTCGGGCTTCCGCACCTGCGCCGCTACTGCTACCACGTTCGCCAACGGCTCGATCTCCGTCAACTGAACCGGGCCGCCGGATTTCTGGTCGGCGAACATGACTTCACGGTGTTCGCGGCAGCCAGGGATCCGAGCCCGAGCAAGGTTCGACGGGTGATCAGCGCCTCGTTCCACCCATCGCCTCCGTACGTGGTGTTCCAAATCGTCGCCACCTCGTTCCTGTGGAAGATGGTGCGCAGCGTCGTGGGCACGCTGCTGGAGCTGGCCGCCATGGACGCTCCCGCCAGCGACGTGCGCAGGCTGATCGCGGGCCGGCGCCGCGCCGAGGTGGGCCGGACGGCGCCGGCGCGCGGCCTGTTCCTGGAGCGCGTGTGGTATCCTCCCCTTACTCCCGACCCATGACGCTTGACCAGCGCTACTGGCGCCTGCTGAGTCTGATCGAGGACTACTATACCGGCGGCGAACGCACGGTGGGCGATCCGCCGCCGGTGCGGTTCCCGACCCGGAAAACGGCGCCTGCGCCGGCGCCGGCCGCGGAGGTCGCGCGCGCAGACAGCCTGGACGCGGTGGCCGGCGAGGTCGCGGCCTGCCGCGCGTGCGGGCTGTGCGAAGGGCGCACGCGCACGGTGCCGGGAGAGGGGGCGGCGCAGCCCTTGGTGCTGGTGGTCGGCGAGGGGCCGGGCTACGACGAGGATCGCACCGGCAGGCCGTTCGTGGGCCGGGCCGGGGAGTACCTGGACCGCTGGCTGGAGGCGATCGAGTTGAGGCGCACCGACAACTGCTTCATTACCAACGTGGTGAAGTGCCGGCCGCCGCACAACCGCGATCCCGCCGGCGACGAGTCGCAGGCCTGCCTGCCGTTCCTGCAGCGCCAGATGCGGCTGCTCGCACCGCGCGCCATACTGACCGTCGGCCGGATCGCGGGCCAATTGCTCACCGGGCAGGCCGCCACGATGGCCGCGTTGCGTCTGCGGACCCACTCCTACCGGATTCCCGGGCTGGCGCACCCCGTACCGCTGGTAGCGACCTACCACCCGAGCGGCGTGCTGCGCAACCAGTCGCTGCGGCGTGCGGTGTGGGACGACCTGCGCCGCCTGCAGCACCTGCTTGCCGAACCCGGCGCACCCGCCTCCGGAACGGGAACCGCGGCGCACGCCACCGACCGCGCGTCCGCGCCGCCCGGCGACGGCTGACCGGACTGACGGAGCACGCGTGCCCCGCTACCTGCAGGTTGCGTTCAACCTTCCCGTGCAACAGTCGTTCACCTATCTCGACCTGGACGACGGCGAAACCACCAGTGGCGTGCGCGTCGTGGCTCCATTCGGCAGGCGACGGGTCACCGGCTTCGTGGTGGGCACGCCGCGCCTCCCTCCGGCCGGCGTGGAGTTGCGCGCCATAGCGCGCCGCGTCGACGCGCAGCCGGTGTTCGACGACGCGCTGCTGGACCTGGCCCGGTGGGTGGCGGACACCTACCTGTGCGCGGTCGGCGAGGCGCTGGCGGCCATGATTCCCTCCGGGCGGCGCGAGGTCCTGCCCGACGACGGCGGCGGAGCGGTCGAACGGTGGCGGGACCATACGCTGACCGAGGAGCAGGAGCACGCGGTGGCGGCGCTGACGGCGCCGGACGCCCGGCATGCCGCCGGCGGCGCGCAGCCGCCGCGCTTCTACCTGCGCGGTGTGACCGGATCCGGCAAGACGGCGGTATTCATGGCCGCCGCGAAGCGCGTGGTGGCGGCCGGACGCGGCGTGATCTACCTGGTGCCGGAGATCGCCCTGACCCACCAGGTGGTGGATCAGTTCGGCGACGTGTTCGGCGACCGGGTGGCGGTGATCCACTCCGCACTCACGCCGTCGCAGCGGCTGCAGCAGTGGACCCGCATCCGCCGCGGCGCGGCACGCGTGGTGATCGGGGCGCGCAGCGCGGTGTTCGCACCACTGCGCAACCTCGGGCTGCTGGTGATCGACGAGGAGCATGAGACCTCCTACAAGGCGGGCGCCACGCCGCGCTACCACGCCCGCCAGGTGGCGATGCACCGCTGTTCCTCCGAGGGCGCCACCCTGGTGATGGGCAGCGCGACGCCGTCGCTGGAGGCGCTGCACCACATGCGGCGCGGCGTGCTGCGCCGCCTTGACCTGACCCGCCGGCCGGGCGGGGCGCGCATGCCGTCGGTCGAGGTGGTGGAGATGAAGGGCCGCCCGGGTCCGCTGTCGGAGCGGCTGGTGGACGAGATCCGCTCGGCGGCGGCGGCCGGACGCCAGTCGATCCTGTTTCTGAACCGGCGCGGGTTCTCCTACTTCTTTCACTGCCGGAGCTGCGGCTTCGAGATGCGTTGCGTGCGCTGCTCGGTGAGCCTCACCTATCACAAGGCGAGCCGCGTGATGCTGTGCCACTACTGCGGCTACCGGACAGCGCCACTGCGCGTGTGTCCGGAGTGCGCCTCGCTGGACATCGGCTACGGCGGATTCGGCACGCAGCGGGTCGAAGAGGAGCTGGCCGCGGCGCTGCCGGGAGTGCGCGTGCAGCGCCTGGACACCGACGCGTTGCGCGACCGGGGCGAACTGCGCGACGTGCTCAGCCGGTTTCGCAGCGGCGCGGTGGACGTGCTGGTCGGCACCCAGATGGTGGCCAAGGGGCTCAACTTCCCCGCCGTCCGGCTGGTCGGCATCATCAACGCCGACACCGGCCTGCACCTGCCCGACTTCCGCGCCGCCGAGCGTACCTTCAACCTGATCGTGCAGGTCGCCGGCCGCGCCGGGCGCTCGCTGCCCGACGGCCGCGTGCTGGTGCAGACGTACCAGGCGGACCGTCCCGCCATCCGGCTGGCGGTGGAGGGACGCAGCGACGAGTTCTACCGGCGCGAGATCGCCACGCGCCGCGACACCGGGTTCCCGCCGTTCGCCCGCCTCATCCGGCTGGTGTTCCGGTCGCGCAGCAAGCAGCGCGCGCATGCCGCGGCCACCAGCTTCTCCGAGCACCTGGAACGTGGCCGCGGCGCGGCCGCGGATGGCGAGATGCTCGGTCCGGTAGAGTGCCCGATCGAGCGCATTGCCGGCAGCTACCGGTTCCACCTGCTGCTGCGCCATCGCACCATCGGCCCGCTGCACCGGTGGGTGAAGCGCGCGTGGCTCACCTTCAAATCACCCGCCGGCACCCACCTGGAGATCGACGTGGATCCGACGTCGGTGCTGTAGCGCGTGTGGACTCCCCGTTTGACAATCGCGGCGCGCGTTCGCCATGTTATCGCTCGTCCATGCTTGAAGTTGTCCATGCTTGAAGTTGTCACGCTTGGCCATCCGGCGCTCCGCCGGCGTGCCGATCCGGTGCCGGAGGTGACTCCCGAGTTGCGCCGCCTCGCCGACGACATGCTGGCCGTGATGAAGCACCATGAAGGCATCGGTCTCGCCGCGACCCAGGTGAACCGGATGGTGCGGCTGTTCGTGACCCGGGCGCCCGAAGATCGCGAACGGGTATTCATCAACCCCGAGATCGTCCGCACCGGCATCGAGATCGAGAGCCGCGAAGAAGGCTGCCTGAGTATCCCCGGTCCGCGCGCCGACGTGGAGCGGCCGGCCCATGTCCGCGTGCAGGCGCGCAACCGGCGCGGGCGGTTGTTTTCCCTGGAGGCCGAGGGGATGCTCGCGCGCGTGATCCAGCACGAACTCGATCATCTGAACGGCACCTTGTTCATTGACCACCTCAGCGACGAGGAACGCGAGCGGGTGTGCCGGGAGTACGCCGAGGGCGCGGAGGCGAGTGTCGAGGACGCTGACTGACGCGGTGCGTATCGTGTTTGCCGGCACGCCGGAATTCGCCGTCCCGGCGTTCGATGTCCTCGCCCGCGAAGAGCTGTGTGCCGTCCTGACCGCCCCCGACCGGCCCGCCGGGCGGCGCGGCACGCCGCAGGCGCCGCCGGTGAAGCGGCGCGCCGCCGAACGCGGGCTGCCGGTGCTGCAGCCGGACCGCATCGGTCGCTCGTTCAGTGCCGAGCTCTCCGCGCTGCAGCCCGACCTCCTGGTGGCAGTGGCGTATGGCAAGATCTTCCGTCCCTACTTCCTGGACCTGTTCCCCCGCGGCGGCGTCAACGTGCATCCGTCGCTGCTCCCGGAGCTGCGCGGTCCCGCGCCCATTCCCGCGGCCATTCTCGCCGGCATGGAGCGTACCGGCGTCACGGTGCAGCGCCTGGCCGCCGCGGTGGACGCGGGCGACATACTCGTGCAGCGCGAGGTCGCGTTGCGGCCGACCGACACCAGCGCGTCGCTGGCGACGCGGCTGGCGCGCATCGGCGCGGAACTCCTGCGCGAGGCGGTGGACGCGATAGCCGCGGGACGCGAGAGGGCGCGTCCGCAGGACGAGTCGGCGGCGACCTGGTGCGGACTGCTGGCCAAGGAACAGGGGCGGATCGACTGGCGGCAGCCGGCGACGGCGATCGAGCGGGCGGTGCGCGCGTACCAGCCGTGGCCGCGGGCGTACACCACCTGGTCGGGCCGCGGGCTGACCATCCTGGCGGCGGCGCCCGCCGAGAGTGGTACGGCGCTGCCCGCCGGTGCGCCGGGCGAGGTGGTGGCCGTGGACAAGCGGCGCGGTATCCTGGTGCGCGCCGGGCGGCAGGGCCTGTGGGTGCGGGAATTGCAGCTCCACGGCAAGAAGCCGCTGCACTGGCAGGCATTCGCCAACGGCCATCCCGGCATCGCCGGTGCACGGCTCGGTGAGTAGCGCGCCGGATCGCCGCCGTTCCGGTCGGGGCGGGTTCCTGTTCACCGTTGCGGTCAGCGCGCTGCTGGTGGCCAGCGGACTGGTAGCGTTCTTCGTCGTGGTGCGCGGAGAGGAGCAGACCCTGGTGCCCGACGTGATCGCCGACGACCTGCTCGATGCGCTGGTGTTGCTGCAGGAGAAGGCGTTGGCGCCCCGGGTGGAGGGACGGTTTTCCTCCGATCACCCGAAGTGGCAGGTTATCGAACAGGATCCGCAGGCCGGGACGCTGGTGAAGGCGGGCCGGCCCGTGCTGCTGGTGGTCAGCCAGGGTCCCATCGTCGACCGGGTCGGCCACTACGTCGGGCGCGACCTGGAGGAGGTGCGCCTGGAGCTGCAGACCGCGTTCGCCTCCTATCGGGCGCTGATCAAGATTCGCGAACCGGTGGCCCGGATCACCGACCCCGCGCCCGCGGGCACCATCCTGGTGCAGAACCCGCCCGCCGACACGCCGGTGGTGGGCGAGATGATGCTGGAACTGGTGGTGAGCAAGGGCCCGGGCGGAGACCTGATCGAACTGGGCGACTACGTGGGGCGGCCCGCATTGGAGGTGCGCGACGAGCTGGCCGCGCTCAACCTGCCGTTCGTGTTCCGGATGCGGGCGGCGCGCGAAGGCGACCCGCCCGGCAGCATCGTCTCGCAGTCGCCGCCGGCAGGCCAGGAGATACCCTACAGCTCCATTGTGCAACTGGAGATGACGGTGCCCGGCGAGGTCGAGGAGGGGATGGTGTTCGGCCTGGTGGAGTCTTCGCTGCCGAAGTACCCCATCCTGGTGGACCTGAAGCTGGAGGTGATCACTCCGGGAGAGACGCGCACGGTACTGCAGACCAAACACCCCGGCGGCCCGATCGCCATTCCGTACGTGGAGCCGGAGGACGGGCAACTCGTGCTGTCGATGTTCGGCGACGAGATCCTGACGCAGCCGACCCGGTAGCGCCCGCAACCGCCGGCGCCGGGCCCACCCTCCGTTCGTTTCTCAGGTCAGACCGCCGCGGCGGCGCACGACCGCGCGCACGTAGGCGATGACCGCGATGGCCAGCCACACGGAATTCAGTGCGGCCGCGGGGTAGGCGCGGTAGTAGAAGGTGTTGGCCAGCAGGCCGCCGGCGCCGATCACGTTCAGCGTCTGGTACAGGCGCGAGGTGCCGCGCACCCGGTTCGTCGATACCAGCCAGTAGGCGGACAGCAGGCCGGCCATGCCGATCCAGCCCGCCACGTCGAGGAGCAATCGCGCTTCCATGGCCGCCAGCATCAGCCGAAACGGCGTGCCGCATCTACCCGCGCCGGTCGCCCGGCAAGGGCGGGTTACCGCTACGGGATGCAACGACCGGAGAGGATACCGCTCATCAGAAGGTTCTCGTGCCCCATCGCACCTGCCCGACGACCTTGGCGCCCGCGGGCCATGCCCGTGCCGCGTGAGTGGGGTGGTTGCGGGCAATCTGCCACCCGCCGTCGTCCCCGCGGCGGATTTGCCGGACGACCAGCCCGTCGGCGGTACGGATCAGGAACACGCCGTCCGGCTGCCGCCGACGCTGCGCCAGGTTGACCAGGATGGTCGAGCCTTCGTTCAACGAGGGAGCCATCGACTCCCCGCGCACCCGCACGATTGCGCACTGCGCGGCGTCGAGCCGATGGCGGTCGAGCCAGCTCCGGTGGAAGGCAAGGAAGCCGACCAGCGTGGAGTCGTCGAGCAGCGCAGCGCCGCCGTCGCCCGCGTGCACGTCGTAACAGGCGAGGCAGCGTACGCCGGGCACGTCGCGTGCCTCCGCCAGCCACGCCACGTCGACGGCGCGGCCGTCATCCCGGAACGCGGTCGGGACACCGACGAGGGCATCGCGGAGCGATTCGATCTCGTTGTGCAGGTCGTTGGTGAGTTGCGTCAGCCACGGCGGCGGCGGCTCCCGCTCGCGGATGGCGGCGTCATAGCCGCGTGCCTCGCGGGGCCGTGGCGGACCGACGTAGAACTCCAACCCCAACTCGTCGCACAACGCCGCGAGAGTGGAGGCGCGCACGTCCATGCCGCGCTTGATGCTGCGTATCGCGCTCTCATGACCTACGGCGGCCAACGACACTTCCCGGCCCGAGCGCCCGCTACGAGCCAGGGCGGCCAGTATGGTATCCGAGTAGGTCATACGTTCCCTGTAGTGTAGTACACGTGCCCTATTGACGAGCGTGGTTTATGTGCCTCAACATGAGGCATGATTGCCCCGGATCGAATACTGGTTACACTTGCCGATGGATACGCGCGCTGGCGCGGAGTGAGCCTCTGGCGTGTCGGACACCTTGCGGCGGGCCGCGGCTCGTTCTTCGTAGACCTGCGAGACGGCCGCCGCCACTGCCAGACGAACACCTACAGCCGCGTGCTGCAGTGGTTCTCCGACCACTGGCCGGTGGGCCTGGCATGGCCCGGCGAGGTGCCGCGGCCGGCGCCGCTCCCGGTGGCGGGAAGCAGCCGTGCGGCTGGAGCCACACCTCCGGCAAGGCAACGAGACACGGCATGAGAAGAGTCACTTCACGGAGTACGGCTCGGACGAGATCGTCACGCGCAGTTCGTTCTGACCATGGAACCGAATTCAGAGGAGGCGAAGGAGAACAAGTGAATCGCAAACTTGTCGCACTTTCAAGGGTGCCGGCGGCGGTGGCCGCGGCGGCACTGGTAGTCGTACTGGCCGGTTGTACGGAGGCAGCAAGAACTACGAAAGACGTCGTGTTCCCGACGGCGGACCTGTCGGTGGCGCTGGTTCCGACGCTGACCGAAGCGATGCCGATGGCCGCCGTGACCCTGCCGGAGGCAACGGCGGGATCGGACACGTTGACGTACAGCGTGACGCCGGAAGTTCCCGGGCTGTCGTTCAATCCGGCCACGCGCGTATACAGCGGCACGCCGACCGCGGCCGGCACCTACCCGCTGACTTACACTGCGACAACTTCCGGTGGCAAGAGCGCAGCCCTGACGT
Source organism: Spirochaetaceae bacterium (assembly GCA_028821475.1). Lineage (GTDB taxonomy): Bacteria > Spirochaetota > Spirochaetia > SZUA-6 > Bin103 > Bin103. Next base: position 121,114 of record JAPPGB010000083.1, on the reverse strand, counting down.
TCACCGTCGACGTGGCGTCTTCGTTCGATGGAACTTGGCAAAGACGTACCGAGTGGTGGGAAGAAGATGCCATGGTCGGCACGTACATTGACACGCTGACGTTCACCGAGAGCCGATATATCCTGCACCGGGCGCACTACCGGACAGGAAGCACATCGGTAGAATACGAGTGGGCGGGATCGGGAACGTGGGAGTCCACGGACACGACCCTGACCAGGATATGGATGCACAATCAGGATGACGACGATGATGCGCCCGACGTTCTTACCAGGGTGCGAAAGCACTACCTGTGGAACGAAGAGCGAACCATTCTGTGTGTGCAACATTGGGAACACGATCAAGAGGAATTGGATTCAGCCGAGTGCGACAGGCACGAACGGGTAACGCGCGTGCCGTCGCTTGCCGGTATGTGGACCGGTGACAATGAATACGAGAACGACGACAATGGCGAAACCGTACATCAGGTGTTCAACCTGGCGTTCGAATCCGATAACTCGTTCCGATTTGACCTTGAGTATACCGGTGGCCACGAGGAAGTGTTCAGGATTGCCGGCACGTGGGCGCCCGACCCGGATCGCGATTTCGGTTTCCTGGTGACGGTCGAGAGCGTCTTCAAGACCGAGTATGGCGAACCCGAGGACCTGTCCCACTGGCGTGGACAAGTGCTGCGGTGGTCATACGCACCCACGGACAAGGCCAACAAAATACAGGTATCGGTCTATTGGGACGAACACGGCTGGAACCCGGACAAGCGTCAGCATACCGACGATGGCAATCCTCGTCATCCGTACGGAAACTACTGGCTCACCATGACACGAGCAGCCAACTGACCGAGCGTCGTGCGTAGGAGTTTCTGGATGTCCGCCAGCGCGATGTCCGGCCAAGTGGTCATTCGAACAATTCGGCATGGGTGCCGACGCGGGAAGTGGATGGACCCGCTCGGCCCGCCCGTGTCGTCGAGGCGATAGATCAGAAGGAATTAACCACCGACATGGCACTCCCGGTAGCGCGCCCACGGGCCCTTGAGTGCGTGGTCTCGCCACTCGGCACCGAGCGGCGCCTCGTTGGCGATGAGGAGGAGCATGACCGCCTTCAGCCGATTCATGTCGTATCGGCCGGAGCGCGAGAGCCGCTGCCAGTCCTTGAGGAATTGCCGGGCGTAGTCGATCCGGCGCGGCAGGGTGGCTCGTTTACCGGCCGCCGGCTTCTTCAAGTTCCGCGAACATCTTGTCCGCGCTCGCGAATCGTGCCGTGCGCTTCTTCACCATCTCGTCTACCTCGGCCATGGCCGCGCGGGTCTGCGCGTTCGGCACCTTGAGTTCGAGTGGGAAGGCCTGATCGACCGCGATGCGATGGAAGAGCAACCGTACGGCCTCCGAGGGAGTCAGGCCCATCGCCGCGAGCGCCGTCGTCGCCTTTCGCTTCATCTCGGTGTCCATGCGGACGTGCAGCATCGAACTCTGTGTCTTCATTCGAGCCTCCTGTATCGCATCTGCGACACAAGTTGTGATGTCGGCGCGATCCAGTCAACGCGATGCGGTCAGGCAACTCCGGGTGTCGGACGGATGTCCGGTCGAGGGGTGGACAGCCGCAGCGGGAGTGCGGTAGGGTAGAGGAAAGTCCGGCGAGCGTCGTATAATGGTTATTACCCGAGCTTCCCAAGCTCGTGACGAGGGTTCGATTCCCTTCGCTCGCTTCCCGGCCCGCTACCCCGGCAGTTGAATCGCCGCGTACGGGTACACCGCCGCCCTGGCGCCCTGCGGATACCGTTGCGAGAGGTGAATCAGCACTTCGCTCCAGTCGCGGCATGCCACCGCGTCGGGGCCGTAGACGTCCAGGTCGACCCGTGACTGGTAGCGCGAGCACACCAGCACCAGGCCCGCCTTGCGGATCGGGCTCTCCTTGACCGGCGACCAGATCGCGCCGCCGTAGTCGCTGCCGAACCGGCCCACCAGGTAGTGCGGCGCCTGCCCCTCGACGCTCTCCGACACCACCACGGCGACGCCGCCCTCCTTCAGCGACAGGTCGGCGGGCCAGATTCCCTTGGCCGCCTGGTTCTCGATCGGGTAGGTGTTGACCACGGCCACGTCGCACTCCTGTGCGAGCGGGGTGGTGTAGAGGCGCTTGGCCGCCGCCACGCCGGCGCGGTGTTGCTCCATGAACTGGCCGGCGAACACCTGCACCACATCGCGCCGCTGGTTGATCAGCAGGTCCACCTTGAAGTCCAGGCCCACCATGGCGACCGCCTCCTCCAGGTCCTGGCGTACCACGCTGTCGTCGACGTTGCCCAGCAACCGGGCGGGGCCGGCCGAACGGGAGGCGGCGCTGCGGCGGCCGAGGACGCGGTGGTTGTGGTCGACGGTGGCGATGCCGGCCACTCCCGGAACCACCAGCTTGGCGCCGCCGCCGAAGCCCGCCGCCAGGTGCGGGATGAGGCCGCCGATGCCGATGCGCAGGTCGCACGCCATCACCTCGCGGTTGATCTCGACGCGCGTGCCGCGGCTGGTGGTGCCCACCTCCACCAGGTGGTCGAACGGGTTGTGGTTGTATACCCGGTAGCGGCGCACCACGTCGGCGCCGAGCTTCTTGGCGAAGTCCTCGTGCGACATCACGGCATGGTTGGCGAACGCGCCCACGAAGCGGATCCGGTCCTCGGTGAATCCCGCCGCGTGCAGCTCCGCGAGCACCAGAGGCAGGATGCGCCAAGTCGGCGCCGGCCGGGTGAGGTCGTCGAACAGGATCACGGCCTGCTTGCGCCCCTGGGCCAGCTCGCGAAGCGGCGGCGTGCCGAGCGGCGCGTCGAGCTGTTCGCGGAGTTGCTCGTCGTCGAGGGCGGGCGTGTCGTGGCCGGCCATGCGGCACTCCTCGACCTGCCATGACGCGGGAAACGGCAACTCCATCTCGCGGTCGCCGTACCAGGCGTGGGTGGGGATCCGAATCGGGGCGTTGTCCATCGCGGGGCCGATTATGCGCCACGACGGCGATCGTGGCGACCCTGCGAGTCAACCGATGACCCTCTTGCCCGTCGGTCTGTGGCTAGCCAGCGTTCTGACGCGGTTTTGCGTGACTGCGCCATGCAGGTATGATGAACTGGTGGCGAGACGCAGGCTGCCGATCGGCATGCAGACCTTTCGCGAACTGCGCGAGCAGGACTGCTACTACGTCGACAAGACCGGCTACATAGAGCGGTTGCTCCGCGAAGGCAAGCACTACTTCCTGTCGCGTCCCCGCCGGTTCGGCAAGAGCCTGTTCCTGGACACGCTCAAGGAGTTATTCGAGGGTAGCGAGGAGTTGTTCGAGGGCCTGCACATCCACGCCGGTCATGACTGGTCGCAGCGCCATCCGGTGGTGCGGCTGAGCTTCGGCGGCGGCAGCTTCACGGGACCGGACGCGCTGGAAGCGAACGTCATGGAGCAGCTCGCCGCCGCCGAACGGCGCCTGGGGGTGGAATCGGAGTACCTGACAGCGGCCGGACGCTTCGCCTACCTGCTGGAAGCCCTGCACCAGCAGACCGGACAGCGGGCGGCGGTGCTGGTGGACGAGTACGACAAGCCGATCCTGGACGTACTGGAGGACCGCGAGGCGGCGCGCGCCAACCGTGACTACCTGCGCGGGTTGTACGGCGTGATCAAGGACAACGACGCCCACGTGCGGTTCACGTTCCTGACCGGCATCACCAAGTTCTCGAAGGTCAATCTGTTCTCCCAACTGAACAACCTCACCGACCTCACGCTCGATGCCGCGTACTCGTCGGTCTGCGGCTACACGGAACAGGACCTGGACACGGTGTTCGCGCCGGAGATGGCCGGGCTGGACCGGGAACAGGTGCGGGAGTGGTACAACGGCTATAGCTGGCGCGGCGCCGAGAAGGTGTACAACCCCTACGACGTGCTGCTGCTGCTGCGCCGCGGAGAGTTCGCCGCGCACTGGTTCGAGACCGGAACGCCGGCGTTCCTGGTGGACACCCTGTTCGAACGCCGGGTGTCGTCGGTGGCGTTGGACGACATGGTGAGCCCGGCGGAGCTGCTGTCGGCGTTCGACGTCGGCGGCCGCTCCGCCGCTGACCACATCGGCACCGAGGCGCTCCTGTTCCAGACCGGCTACCTGACCATCGCCGGGGAGGAACGGCTCGGCGGCGAGGCGTTGTACCGGCTCGGCTATCCCAACCGGCAGGTGCGGCAGAGCTTGAACCGGGTGCTGCTGCGCCACCTGGTGCAGGATACGGCGCAGCAGACCGCCAACAGCATCCGCCTGGCGCGCCTGCTGCAGGCGCACGACTGCGCCGGCCTGAAGGAGCTGTTCGGCGCCTTCTTCGCCAGCATCCCGTATCACTGGTACACGAACAACGACATCGCGGACTACGAAGGATTCTACGCGAGCGTGTTCTACTCCTACTTCGCCGCGCTCGGCTACGACATCGCGGTGGAGGAGTCGAGCAGCCACGGGCGGCTGGACATGGCGGTGCGCGCCGCCGGCCACGTCTACCTGTTCGAGTTCAAGGTGGCGGAGATGGCGCCGCCGGGATCGGCGCTCGCGCAGTTGCGGGAGCGCCGCTACGCCGACAAGTACCGCGCCGGAGGCGAGCCGATCCACCTCGTGGGCGTCGAGTTCAGCCGCGCCACCCGCAACGTCACGGCCTTCGAGGCCGCCGACGCCTGACGGCCAGCCGATCCTTGTGCCGGGTCGCCTTCCCGCTCATGGTCGAGCACCTGCTGCGCGCCCTCAAGGTTCGCGACGCGCTCGATGGGGTTTGACCTCGCCACCCTGGACAAGCTCGCACCGGCTGCGTTTTCGCTACGCCGGCGCCGCGCTTCTCGCGTGCGCCGCCCACGCCAGGAACCGTTCCGTAGGCCAGGTGTTGGCGATGCGTTCGCGGTCCACCCAGCCGCGCTGGGCGTGCAGGGCTCCCCAGTGCAGCCGGTCGAACTCGCGCTGGTGGTGGGCGTCGCTGTTCACGACGATGGTCACCGGCAGGGCGCGCGCCCTGCGCAATACGTCCGCGGCGGCGTCGAGGCGGCTCAGGCTGCTGTTGACCTCGATCGCGGTGCCGGTGCGCGCTGCCGCGGCCAGGATGGCGTCAATGTCCAGCTCGATGCCGGGCCGGCGTCCTATCATGCGTCCGCACAGGTGGCCTATCACGTTCACGGACGGATCTTCCATGGCGGCGATGATGCGCCGCGTCTGCGCGGCGCGGTCCAGGTCGAAGGCGGAGTGCACGGCCGCCACGCACCAATCGAACGACGCCCGGAAGGCGGCGTCGTAGTCGAGCGAGCCGTTCGGGCCGATGTTCAACTCCACGCCGTGCAGCAGGCGCAGGCGAGGGTGGGCGGCGTCCAGTGTGCGCAGCGCCGCGCGCTGGGCCAGCAGCCGTTCCCGGTTGACGCCGTTCATGCTGTCCTCGCCGTGGTCGGTTATCGCGAGGTACGAGAAATCGCGCCGCGCGGCCGCGGCTACCATCTCCCCAAGGGTGCTGCGCCCGTCGCCGGAGGCATCGGTATGCAGGTGCAGGTCGCCGCGCAGGTCGGCCACGGTCACCGGCGCCGGCAGCTCTCCGCGTTGCGCGGCCTCGATCTCGCCGCGGTCCTCGCGCAAGGTCGGCGCGATGAGCGGCAGGCCAAGCGCGGCGTAGATCGCCTCCTCGGTGTCGGCGGCGATCAGCTCGCGCCGCTTGTTCCACAGGCCGTACTCGTTCAGCAGCCAGCCGCGCGCGGCGGCCAGCCCGCGCAGCCTGATGTTGTGCGCCTGCGATCCGGTGAAGTAGAGCGCGGCGGCGCCGTATTGATCGGGCGCCACCACGCGCAGGTCGACGTGCAGGCCGCGCCGCGTGGTCAGCGCGGCGCGGGTGTCGCCGCCGTGCGCCGGCCGCGCCGCATCAATCACCGGCAGGGCCGCGGCATGCGCCATCACCGGACGCGGGTCGGACGCCGCCACCAGGATGTCGAGGTCGGCGATCGTGGACCGCAGCCGGCGCAGGCTGCCGCAATAGCTTGCGGCCGCCACGCCCGGCAGCCCCGCGAGCTCCGCGACCAGCAGCTCGGCCTCCGGGAGCACGCGTGCTATCGGCTGGCGCCGATCCTTTCCGGCGGCCCCGACGCGCTGCACTCCGCGCCGCAGCATCTGCTCGCTCTTGTGACCGAGTCCGGTAACGTTGCGCAGCGCACCCTGCTCGACGGCGGCGCGCAGCGCCTCGACGTCTTCGATGCCCAGTTCGGCGCGCAGCCGGGCGAGGGTCTTGGGACCGACTCCGGGTACTTGCGCGAGTTGTTGCACGGCCGGCGGAAACCGCTCGCGCAGCGTCTCCAGCTTGGCGATGCGCCCGGTGTCGAAGAATTCCCGCATCTTGGCGGCAATCGCCTTGCCGATACCGTCCCGGCGCAGCAGTTCCGCTTCCGGCAGGGCGGCCAGGTCCTCGTTGCTGTCGCGCAACCGGCGCACGGCGCGGTCGTAGGCACGCGCCCGGAACGACTGCGGGTTCTGATCGTCGAGAATGGTCAGCCGCCGCAACTCGTCGAGCTGCGCAACCAGTTCGTGCATCTGCAACGCAATGCCGGGGCGACGCGGGTTGGACGTGCCGGCCATGGCGCAACCCTACGCGTATGACCGATGCGCGGCAAGGGCGATTGCGCGGGCGATCGTGCCCGCTTCGTTCGGACGGAAGGCTTGCCTCATAATGTGGCTACCTGCGACCACCTTGCGCTGGTGACGATGACTGCCAGCCTGTGCAGCCGCTTGCGGCACGCGACCGTGGCGCCGACACTGGTAGCAGGGGGACGTGATGGCGGCGAAGGCTGCGGCTGCCGAGCTACTCGACATTGATGGGCGCGAGGTGCGGGTGACCAATCCGCACAAGGTGTATTTCCCGGCTGCCGGGGTGACCAAGCTCGACCTGGTGAGCTACTACCTGGCCGTGGCCGAGGGGGCGTTGCGGGCGATCGGGCGGCGCCCGCTGGTGCTGAAGCGCTACGTCAACGGTATCGAGGGCGAGGGGTTCTACCAGAAGCGTGCTCCGGCGAAGCGACCCGATTGGGTGCGCACCGTGGAACTGACGTTCCCCTCCGGGCGCACCGCGCACGAACTGGTAATCAGCGAGCGCGCGCAACTGGTGTGGATCACCAACCTGGGCAACATCGACCTGCACCCCCACCCGGTGCGCGAGGATGACCTCGACCACCCCGACGAGTTGCGCATCGACCTGGACCCGGGGCCCGGCGTGAGCTGGCAGACGGTGCGCGAGGTGGCGCAGATCGTACGCGAAGTGCTGGCCGAGCACGAACTGACCGGCTGGCCGAAGACCACCGGCTCGCGCGGCCTGCACGTGTACGTCCGGCTGCACCGCGAGTGGGGCTTCGGCGAGGTGCGCCGGGCGGCGCTGGCGGTGTCGCGCGAGGTGGAGCGGCGGGCGCCCGGGCGGGCGACCAGCAAGTGGTGGAAGGAGGAGCGCGAGGGGGTGTTCCTGGACTACAACCAGAACGCCAAGGACCGCACCGTGGCCGCCGCCTACTCGGTGCGCCCGCTGCCGGAGGCGCGCGTGTCCGCGCCGCTGACCTGGGACGAGGTGCCCGACTGCGAGCCGGCCAACTTCACGATCCGCTCGATGCCGGGCCGGCTCGCCGAGCGCGGCGACCTGGCGGCCGGGCTCGACGCCACCCCCGGCAGTCTCGCCGGCCTGCTGGAGTTGGCCAAGCGCCACGAGGCGGAGGGACTCGGCGGCGACGCGCCGTGGCCGCCCCACTTCCGCCGCCACCGCGGCGAACCGAAGCGGGTAGCGCCGTCACGCGCGGCCGGCCCGGATGCCGCCGAGTCCGGCAACGGAGCGCCGGCAGCCGACGCCGCTCGGGGCGGGATCGGAGCCCCCGCAGGGACCGGTGCCGCTGGAGCGTCGGCACGCGCAGCAACGGAGTCGCCGGCGCCGGCTGGCACGCCGGCCGCCCGCGCCACTGGGCGGCGGCGCTCGAAGATGCCGCTGATCGTGGTGGCCAAGGCGCGCACCGAGGCCGACGCCATTGCCGGCCTGGAGCGCTGGAAGCAGCGCCATCCGGATGCCGCGGCTCACCTGCAGGCGGCGGACGTGCTCACCGACGCGATGCGCGGACGCTCCTCAACCTGGACCCGGATCCGCCTCAATCTGCGTCACGTACCGGAGGCGGAACGCCCTGTTGCCGAGGCGCCCGACCCGGACTACGACCCGTGGCGTGATCGCCAGTGACATGACGGACTGGACGTGGTCACGCTGGGCGTTGTTGCGCAGGCAATGTTTCGGGAGGCGGTGGTCCGCACCATCGTGCTCGGCCACCGGATCGCAAACTCCGCCGCCACGGGCACATTGCGTCCCCGGGACTGCTCACCGATGGCCCACCGTGGACTTCCCCGTCTACCGGAAGGCCGCGGCCTGCCTGGTGCCGAAGGGCTGATCGCCCGGAATCGATTGCGGCGCGCCGCTACGCGGTCGTGATCGGGCCTGACTCGTCGAAGATGGACAGCGCCTCATCGAACACGCGGCGCGGCGCCGGGTCGGCCGCGGCGTCGATCACCTGGTCGACCTGCTCGACCGTGTTCAGCCCCACGATCAGGCTGGCGACGATCGGGTGGGCGAGCGCGAACTGGATGGCGAAGGCGGTGACCGAGGCCGGTTGCAACCGCTCGCGCAGCACCGCCAGCCGCCGGTAGGCGGCGTCCCAGGCGGCCGCGCGCATGCGGTCTCCGGCGGGCAGGGCCGCGCGGTCGGCGCGCCGGTCGGTGAGCAGGCCGGCCAGGAACGGCCTGATGCACAGAAAGCCGCCGCCGCTCCGCTCCAGCGCCGGAAAGAAGCGCGCCATCTCCAGTTCGACGGCGTTGTAGTAGGCGACCAGCCCCGAGAACGAGCCGGTGGCGAGCGCCGCCTCGGCGAATCCGGGCGTGTAGGGGAACGAGGTGAGGTAACCCACCTTGCCCTCGGCGCGCAGCGTCTCGAACACTTCGCGCAGCGGCTCGTCGACGGCGGCGACGTCCGGCAACCGCTGCTCGTCGCTGTTCGGGTGCGCCCGCTGCAGGTGCTGGAGGACGGCGATGCGGTCGGTGTGCAGGTCGGTGAGCGCCTCCTCGACGCGCCGGCGGAACTTGGCGGCGTCGAACCGGCCGCCGTCGTCGAAATCGGGGACCGGCACCTTGATGACGTGGTGAATGTCGTGCCGGCGCGGATGGCCGGCGAGCATCTTGGCCATCGACCAGCGCGTGCCGTACTCGTAGCTGGAGTGAACGAAGTTGACGCCGCGCTCCAGCGCCCGCTCCAGGGCGCGCCGCCCGGCCCGCGACGCGTCGTCGTCGCTGCCGTCCTTGGCGGCGAAGCGCATCGGCCCGAAACAGATGGGCGACACCTCCAGGTCGGTGTTCCCGAATCGCCGTAGCTGCATGGTGTTCAGAGCCCGGCGGCCGTCAGAGCCCGACGTGCTGCGTCGGGCAGTTCGATGGCGGTAAACATGGTTGCGGGGTAGAGGTAGCCATCCCGCTCCGACCGGTCTTCATCAAGGACGCGCAGCAATTCGTGGCCGGCGGCCTTGGGGTCGGGCAGGGTGCGGTACACTTTGCCTACGGTCAGGCTGGCAGCCGAACCCCCGTTGTCCAAGCAGATCACAAACTCACTCAAAGAACGCCCTCTTGATCTTCATGTCGCGGCGCCCGATTCCGTGCGCCTCGAACCAGTGGATCTCCGCCTCGCACATCGTGCCGTCCTTAAGCCTCACCGTGGCGATCCCGAGTCTCACGGTCGCGATCCTTTTCGCTTGCGCCAACGGCCCCGGCCGTAGCTCCGATTCAGGTAGCGCCGGATATACACTCCCCGTCCCGTGGCGATCGTCTCAATATCCCTGATTTCGCCGAAGACTTCAAATGCCATCGTTCTCCACTGTGGCGCGCAGGCTGCGATGTCCTTTGGCTCATTGGCAGCACTCCCGGCGATGTTCGGCCACCGCGGGCGGCCATGGAGCCGCAATGCGGGGTGGCTTGTCGCGGTCGGGGATTTGGCGCACGCTACGGGACGCGCGCGATGTCATGAAGATCAGGTCGGTCGAAGCTTACATTCTGAGAGCCCCGGAAGGCGGGCGCCCGCACTGGGTCAGCCACTTCACGGTCCCGAAGGCAAATGAACTGCTTGTCGTCCTGCGCACCGACGACGGCATCGACGGCATCGGGCTGGCCACCAGCTACACGCCGATCGAGGCGGTGATCCACGCGATTCGCGGCGGCATCTGCGACCTGATCGTGGGCTCCGATCCGCTGGCGCCCGAGGCGCTGTACGAGAAGCTGTTCTCGTTGACCTGGCAGCGCCTTGCCCACGAGCGTGGCTGGTCGCGGGATGCGCTGGTGCGGATCTCCGCCGCGGTGGACATCGCCGCCTGGGATGTCGTCGGCAAGCGCGCCGGGCTGCCGCTGTACCGGCTGTTCGGCGGCTACCGCAGCGTGGTGCCGTGCTACGTGACCTGCGCCTACTACCGGGACGGCAAGGACCTTGCCGAGTTGCGCGACGAGATGGAGATGCTGCGGGCGCAGGGCCACACCGGCTTCAAGGCGAAGGCGGGCGGCGTCTCGCTGTCGCACGACCTGGAGCGCTTGGCGCTGGTGCGCGAGGTGATCGGCGACGAGGCCGACCTGATGGTGGACGTGAATCGCGCCTGGGACCTGGACACCGCCACCGAGGCGGCGCGGCTGCTGGAGCCGCTGCGCCCGCGCTGGCTGGAAGAGCCGGTGCGCTGGGCCGACGACCGCCGCGAACTGAAGCTGCTGTCCACGCGCACCACCATTCCGCTGTCCGCCGGCGAGAGCGAGCTGACGAGCTACGGCTGCCGCGCCCTGCTGGACGAGCAGGCGATCCGCATCCTGCAGTTCGACTGCACCATGATGGGCGGCTTCACCGAGGGACGCAAGCTGGCCGCCCTGTGCGAGCTGAACCACGTGCAGGTGGCGCCGCACCATGACTGCTTCATCCACGCCCACGTCGTTGCCGGCAGCCCCGCAGGGTGTATCGTGGAGAGCTTTACCGATCCGGAGCGCGATCCGCTGCAGGCGGAGCTGTTCGAGGACCCGCCGCGCATCGCCGGCGGCCGGCTCACCCTCAAGGAGCAGCCGGGCCTGGGCCTGTCCCTGTCCGCCGCCGCCCTGGCCAAGTACGGCGAACGCATCGCGTAGCTGCTATCAGGAAGCCGCCTACAGTGCGTGGCGGCGGTTCATGCGGCGCTGCGACTGCACCAGGCCGTGGTAGATGCCGCCGGCTGCCATCAGTTCGGCGTGGCTGCCCACTTCGGCGATGCGGCCCTTGTCGAGCACCAGCAGCCGGTCGGCGTGGCGCAGGGTGGACAGTCGGTGGGCGATGGCGAAGGTGGTGCGTCCCTGCATCAGCGCGAACAGGCCGGCCTGGATCAGTTCCTCGGTCTCGGTGTCCACCGCGGCGGTGGCCTCGTCCAGGATCAGGATGCGCGGGTCGTGCAGGATGGCGCGGGCGATGGCGACGCGCTGGCGCTCGCCCCCGGACAGGCGCTGGCCGCGCTCCCCGACGCGCGTGTCGTAGCCGTCCGGGAAGGCGCAAATGAAGTCGTGTGCGCCGGCCACTCTGGCGGCGGCGATGAGCTCACGCGGCGTGGCGCCGGGCCGTGCGTAGGCGATGTTGTCGGCGATGCTGCCGGCGAACAGGAAGGTCTCCTGCAGCACCACGCCGAGTTGCCGGTGCAGGTCGCGCAACTCGATGGCGCGCAGGTCGACGCCGTCGATGGTGATGCGGCCCTCGTCCGGATCATACAGGCGCAGCAGCAGGTTGATCAGCGTCGACTTGCCGGAGCCGGAGTGGCCGACGATGCCGATCATCTCGCCCGGCGCCACCTCCAGCGACACGTCGTGCAGCACCGGATCGTGACTCTTGTAGCCGAATACCACGTCCTCGAACCGCACGCGCCCCGCGATCGCCAGGCGGCGCGGGCGGGCGCCGTCGGCCACCGCCGGCTGCTCGTCGATCACCTCGAATATCCGCTCGGCGGCCGTCATCGACTCGGCGAAGCGGCGCGGCAGGCCGGCGATCCAGACCAGCGGACCGTAGAGCAGCATCGCGTACTGAACGAATTGCACCAGCTCGCCCAGCTTCATCCGCTCGCCCAGCACCAGGTAGCCGCCGACGGCAAACACCAGGAACTCGCCGGCGCGCATCACGAAGCTCCACAGCGGCATCATGTTGGCCCAGGTGCGCTCGTTGACGCGCATCACGTCGCGCAGTTCGGCGCTGCGGGCGCGGAAGCGGTCCACCTCGGCGCGCTCACGCCCGAACGCCTTGACCACGCGGATGCCGGACAGGATGTCCTGCAGCAGGGTGTCCACCTTGTCGAACAGCCGCTCCTGCCGGCGAAACAGGAAGCGGACGTGGCCCCACACCGCGCCGGCGAGCAGAACCACGACCGGGATCGGCGCCAATACCAGCACCGCCAGCCGCCACTCGCGCAGGAACAGGATCACCGCCACGCCGACCAGGAACAGCCCCTGCGCGACGCTGTCGGTGAGCCAGAAGTTGATGAACTGCTGGATGTTGCGCGTGTCCTTGCTGACCCGGTTGAGGATGTCGCCGGCGTCGCGCGTGCCCAGGTAGCCGAGCGACAGCTTCTGCACGTTGGTGTACACCATGCCGCGCAGGTCGCGCGCCAGCGCATTGGAGAGCTGCGCCATGGCGCGCCCGCGCAGGGCGTCGGTGAGGGCGGTCAGCCCGTAGGTGGCGGCCAGCGCCGCGATCAGCAGCAGAATCGGCGCCAGGTCGGCGCGCCGCGGCACCAAGTGGTTGTCGATCAGCACCCGGGTGAGCTGCGGCGGCAGCAGCGACAGCAGGGTGAAGGCCGCGAACAGCGCCACCGCGGCAACCACCCAGCGCAGGTGGCCGCGGGCCAGGGTCCACAGCCGGCGCATCATGGCGGCGCGGTTGGTGCACGCGCGGCACACGCGGGTGCCCGGCGCGCGGCGGCGGCCGCAGGTGGGGCACACGCCTTCGTCCGGCGCGTCGTCGACCGCGGGACGCTTGCCGGCCAGCAGCAGGTTGAGGCCGCGCGCGAGGGTGGCATAGCGCGGCGCATGGCTCATGGAGTAGTGCGCCAGGATCTGCTCGTGGCCGTCCGCGCCGCCGGTGCCGTTGGTCGCCGGCTCCGCCACCAGGCGCCCGCTGCCCACCATGTTGTCGGCACGGAATCGCGCCACCCGGCGCAGGGGCAGGGTGCGCCAGCCGCGCGTGCCGGGCGCCTGCACCGCCACCAGCAAGTCGGTGGCAACCGTCCAGCCGTCGCCGAACACGCCGTCCGCGGTCAGGTCCGCCGGCACCGCGTACCGCACCAAAGGTGCGGCCTGCTCCACAGGTTCGCCCTGCTCCGAGGGTGCGGCCTGCTCCAACGGTGCCGTATGCTCCGAGAGTGTGGCCTGCGCCATAGGTGCGGCCTGCTCGGAAGGTGCGGCGTGCTCCTCGGGGACGGCCTGCACCCCCGCATCGGCGTGAACCACCGGTGCTCCCTGCACCATCGGTACGGCTTGCGCCCCGGGTGCGGACTGAGCGGCCACCGCGCCGAGCTCGTCCGCGTCGTGCACTTCCGCACCGAGAATCCCGGCCAGCTCGGCCGCGGCCTCGGCGGGGAGCTCGAAGCGCAGCCTCACAGCAGCGTCTCCAGGGTGCGCAGCACGTTGCGGTCGAGGCTGCGGTAGTCGTCCACGAAGAAGCGGTTGCCGTCGACGTCGACGATCAGCAGGCGGGTGTCGCTGACCGCGGTGACGTTGTTCTTGCCGCTCTGCACCGTGAACCGCCGCTGCCCGGCATCGGTATCGACCAGCCAGTAGGAGTAGCCGAATTCCTCTTTCAGGGAGCGTATCCGCTCGATCACCGGGGTGAAGTAGCGCCGCTCCAATTCGTGGCGCAGCAGCGCCGCCTGGTCCGAGCGCAAGTCGGCGAGCGACTCGAGCATGCCGATCTCGTTACCGTCGGGGGCACGCAACGAGAGGTAGTGGTCGGCGGCGCTCAGCGGAAACGTTCGGAAGGCATTGATGCGCGGGTAGTGCTCGGCGCCCGTATCTCCGGTCACGGTCAGCGCCAGGAAGCCACCGTCGGTAGCGGTAAAGCGCAGCGCTCGCGGGTCCAGCATGCGCACCTCGGCAGCGTACCCGTCCGATGCGTCCGATGCTCCACTGCCGTTGGCGCCCTGAGCCCGGTCGTTCATTGTTGACAGCTCGTCGCTCATCGCTCGGCGCCGATCCCGATCACCGCCAGGGCGTCCTGCTGCTTGCGTGCCAGCCGGCAGTAGACGCCGCCGCGTGCCATCAACTCGTCGTGCGTGCCCTGCTCCACCAGGCGGCCCTGCTCCACCACCACCAGCCGGTCCGCCATGCGCAGCGTGGACAGCCGGTGGGCGATGGCGATGGTGGTGCGGCCGTGGACCAGGCGCTCCAGGGCATGCTGGATCATCTCCTCGGTGGCCGAGTCGACCGAGGAGGTCGCCTCGTCCAGGATCAGGATGCGCGGATCGAGCAGCACCGCGCGGGCGATCGACAGGCGCTGCCGCTCGCCGCCGGAGAGTCCGTGGCCGCGGCTGCCGATCACGGTGTCGTAGCCGTTGGGCAGCGCGGTGATGAAGTCGTGCGCGAACGCCGCCCGCGCCGCGGCGACCACTTCCGCGCGGCCGGCGCCGGGACGGCCGTAGGCGATGTTGTCCGCCACGCTGCCGGCGAACAGGTAGGGATCCTGCAGGATGATGCCCACCTGGCGGCGCAGGTCGGCGGTGCGCAGGTCACGCACGTCGATGCCGTCGATCAGCACCTGGCCGGAGCCGGTGTCGTACAACCGCGTCATCAGGTTGATCAGCGTCGACTTGCCGGCGCCGGTACGCCCCACCAGCCCGACCGTCTCGCCCGCGGCCACGCGCAGGTCGATCTCGTGCAGCACCGGCTTGTTGGGTTCGTAGCCGAACGTTACACCGCGCAATTCGACGGCGCCCCGCATCTCTGGCAGCGGCACCGGGTCGGCGCGTTCGGCGACCTCGGGCACCGTATCGAGGATCTCGAAGATGCGCTGCGCGGAGTTCATGGCAGCCGACCACCACTCCACCACCTTGGTCATGAATCGCAACGGCTCATACAACAACGCCACGAAGCCGACGAAGCTCATCAGCACGCCGAACGTCAGGTTGCCGGCCACCACCTGCCAGCCGCCTACCGCCCACACCACCAGGCCGCCCACCTGGGTCAGGAAGGCCACGGACGGGAACAGGGTGGCCAGCGTGCGCTGGGTGCGGCGGTGGGCGCGGAACACCTCGTCGTTGACCGGCCCGAACCGCTCGATTTCCTCCTGCTCCTTGCCGAACGCCTTGACCACGCGCACGCCGCTCAGGGAGTCCTCGACCACGCCGTTCAGGACTGCCAGCGAACGGTACTGCCGCCCGAACAGGCGCCAGATCTGCGGAACCAGCCGCCGAATGATCAGTATTACCAGCGGCGCCGGGATCAGGAGCAGCAGCGCGAGAGGCCAGTGCAGGACCGCCATGGCCGACACGATCGCCGCGATCTGCACCATGTTGACGATGAAGTAGGGCAGGCCGTCGATGAAGAAGTAGTCGAGGTTGTCCGTGTCGTGATTGACCCGCACCATCAGCCCGCCGGTCTGCTTGCGGGTGAAGAACCCGAGCGACAACCGCTGCAGTGCCGCGAAGATCTCGTTCTTGAGGTCGTAGATCATGCTCACCGAGACGCGCGCGGTAATGCGCATGTGCACCACCTCGGCCAGCACGCCGAGCAGGTGGACCGCGACCAGCACCGCGATCAGCTCGGCGAGGCGGCCGTGGAAGCGCCCCGCCGGGTCGAGCACGTCGTCGAACAGCACCCGCCCGCTGAGCAGCGGCGCCGCGGTGCGCAGACCGGCGGCCGCGACCATGGCGGCGGCGATCAGCGCCACCCAGCCGCGGTAGGGGGTCAGGTAGCCGAGCACGCGCAGAAACAGGCCGCGCTTGTCTATGCAGCGCGGACACACGTTGCGGTGCTGGTCGGGGTAGCGCAGCCCGCAGCGCGGGCAGTGGCGCTCCCGCTCCGCCTCGACCGCCTGTGCCCGCTCGCCCTTCTGCAGGGCGGCCACCGCGCGGGCGAACGTCTCGAACCGCTGCGCCTCGCTGTTGGTGAAGCGCAGCAGCAGGCGATCCAGCTCGGCGCCGTCCGCGGCGGCCGGCGCCGGCGTGGCCGCGCCGTCACCAGGGCCCGCCGGAGCGGGTTCGGAGAGCGCGCCGTCCGTGCCGGCCGGATCGGCAGGCGGCGCGGCCGCCTCGGCGCCGTGTTCCGCCGCGACGGTGGCAGATGCCACACCGTCCGTGCCGGTGGCCCCGGGGCTCGTCATGAGCAGACCGCCGGTGACCAGCGCCTGCACCTGCATCTCGCCGAGATCCGCCAGCGCGTGCGAGTCTATGCGCTCGGCGTTCACCAGGTGCAGGGCGGTGTCCGTGGCCAGCGCCCACTGCGACCCGTAGCGGCCGTCCGCGCCGAGGTCGGAACGCACCGCGTGGCGTACCTCCTCGGGGCGTACTCCTGCCGCCGCGAGCCGGTCGCGGATGTGCTGCGGAAAGGTCTGCTCCATGTCTACCGGAGATTCCAATATAACAACAGCCGGCGGCATGCGGCGGCCTCCGGCGGCTGCCGATATTGGACACATGGCCGCCCGTTTCTTCAGCGCCGCCATCGGCCACGAGACCAACACCTTTGCCGTCACGCCGACGCGGCTGGCGGACTTCGACTTCGCCGGAGCACCGGCCGCGGATGCCTCGCCGGATCGGATACGCCGCCGGTTCCGCGGCACCCGCACCGTGCACGGCGGCTACCTGGCCGCCGCCGAAGAGCTGGGCTTCGAGCTGGAGCCGCTGCTGTGGGCGTACGCCACCCCGTCGGGCGTAGTGGAACGGGCGGCGTACGAGGCACTCGCCGCGGTGCTGCTGGAGCGGCTCGTCCGGCGGCGGCGGGAGGCCGGCTGCCGCGGGGTGCTGCTCGACCTGCACGGCGCCATGGTGAGCGAGCACCGTGAGGACGTCGAGGGCGACCTGATCGAGCGCACGCGCGCCGTGCTGGGCGCCGGGGTGCCGCTGGTGGTCACCATCGACCTGCACGCCAACGTCACCGAGCGTATGGCCGCCTACGCCGACGCCATCATCGCGTTCGAGGAGTACCCGCACGTGGACGCGTTCGAGCGCGGCGCGCAAGCGGGCCGGCTGATCCACGCAACCGCGGCCGGGACGGTGCGGCCGCGGCTTGCGTACGTGCAGTTGCCGCTGGTCACCATGCCGCCGAAGCAATGCACCCTGACCCCGCCGGCCCGTGACCTGCTGCACCGGGCGCAGGAGACGGCGCGGCAGCCGGGCGTGCTGGACGCCTCGATCGCCTACGGCTTCCCGTTCGCGGACATCCGCGACGCCGGCACGTCGGTACTGGTCACCGCGGACGGCTCGGCGGAGCTGGCCGCGGCGCACGCGGACGAACTGGCGCGCGCCATCTGGCGGCGCCGGCGCGACTTCGACGTGACCCTGACGCCGGTCGCGGAGGCGGTACGCTTCGCCCGCGAGCAGGCGACCGGCCTGGTAGTGCTTGCCGACGGCTCCGACAACCCGGGCGGCGGCGGGCCGTGCGACGGCACCGTGGTGCTGCGCGAGCTGCTCGCGACCGGCGCCCAGGACGCGGTGGTGGCAGTGATCGCCGACCCCGAAGCAGTAGGCGTGGCCGCCGCGGCCGGAGTAGGGGAGGCGATCGAAATACGCCTCGGCGGCAAGACCGACCGCCGCCACGGCGAGCCGGTGGCACTGCGCGCGGTGGTGCGCCTGCTGTCGGACGGCCGCTTCGTGACCCGCAGCCGCATGGGTGCGGGCGGGGTTACCGAGATGGGCCGCACCGCGGTGCTGCAGTGCGGGGGCGTGCGGGTGGTGGTGACCGAGCGCCGGGTGCAGCCGCTCGACGCGGAGCTGCTGCGCAGCGTCGGCATCGAGCCGCGCAGGCAGCGCGTGGTGGCGCTCAAGTCGGCCGTTCACTTCCGCAGCACCTACCAGCAGATCGCCCAACGCATCTTCGACCTCGACACGCCGGGCGTGCACCGCCCCGACTTCGCCGCCTGCCGCTACCGCCGCCTGCGCCCCGGCCTCTACCCCCTCGACCGCAACGCACGCTTCCCGGTGCCGGCGGCTCCGGGTTGATACCGGCAGCCGACACCCCTCTCGCTCCTGACGTGCCACCAGGCCTGCCGCTCCGGCGCCGCCGGCGTGCGGCGGCACCTGTTGCGTGACCGGGCGCGCATCGGCAACGATTCCGCTCCGGAGGTCGCCATGCATGCCTACATCGTGTTCGCGCACCCGACCAGGCGGTCGTTTACCGGGGCCGTGCTGGATGCACTCTGCCGCGGCCTTGAGGAGGGCGGGCACACGTTCGAGGTCGGGGATCTGTACGCGATGGGTTTCCGATCCGACATGACGCTCGCCGAGTACGAGCGCGAGACCAAGGTGCACGGCAACCGCGCGCACAGCCCGCTGCCCGCCGACGTGAGGGCCGAGCACGACAAGATCGGCCGCGCCGATGGCCTGGCGTTCGTGTTCCCGGTGTGGTGGAGCGACTGCCCCGCCAAGCTGAAGGGATGGTTCGACCGCGTCTGGGTGTGCGGCTACGCCTACGACTACGGCCTTCCGGACGAAACCTTCCCCTATCCGCGGCTGTCGATCGCCAGGGCGCTGGTGCTGTGTCCCGGCGGCAACACGGGCGATGCCTTCCAACAATCGGGCGTTGCCGAGGGCATGCGCCGGATCTTTGCCCACGACCGCCTGCAGCCCGCGGTCGGTGTCGGCCACTGCGAGTTCGTCCTCCTGCCCGGTACCGAAGATCCCCAGGCGGCGGCGCAGGCCAGGACGCGCAATCTCGCTACCGCACACCGCCTGGGAAGAGACTTTCTGGTCGCGCCCTAGGCTACTAGCCCTTCACGGCGCCGGAGATCAATATTCTGACGATGAACCGCTGCAGGGCGATGAAGATGGCGATCGCCGGCAGCATCGCCATCAGGCTTGCCGCGGCCAGCAGGTGCGTGGTGACGATCGCTTCGCCCACCGTTTCGGCGTACTTGGCGACCCCGACCGAGATCGGTTGCAGGCGGCCCTTGCCGATCAGGATGAACGGAATCAGGAACTGCGACCAGGCGTTTATGGTGTTGAACAGCACCGCGGCGGCGATCCCCGGCATGGCGACCGGCACGATCACCCGAATCACGCTTTGCAGCCGCGATGCTCCGTCGATACGGGCCGCATCGTCCAGGCTCTTGGGTATGGAATCGAAGAAACCCTTCAACAGCCACACGGTAAAGGGAATCTGCACGGTAATGTAAATCATGATCAGTCCGTGATGAGTATCCAACAGGTCCAGCACGATGAAGTAGCGGTACAGCGGCAGGATGATGATCAGCGTCGAAATCATCTGAAACAGCAGGATCGCCATCAAGATCTGCGTCCGGCCCCTGAATCTGAACCGCGAAAAACCGTACGCCGCGGGCACCGTCACGAGCAGGGTCCCGACCACCGTGATGACCGTGATCTTGGCCGAGTTGACCATGTTGCGGGGAATGGTTGACTGCACGAAAATGGTGCCGTAGTTCTCTATCGCGGGGCGGCTGGGAAACAGCCTCGGGGGGTAGGCGAGGATGTCCGGAATGGTCTTGAGAGACAACGATATCATCCAGGTTACCGGTCCCCAGAACACCACTATGACGATCAGGTAGGACGCGTAGATCAGGATCCTCGTTGCATCCAGGCGCTTGCCGGTCGGCGTCATTCCGGGCTACTCCGCCATCCTATTCGGCAATGTCTTCGTCCAACTGGAACAGCTTGTAGTAGACGATGGTCATGACCACGGTAATGGCGAGCAGCAGGACCGCGATGGCGGAGCCTCTGCCCATGTTCCAGTAGGTAAACACCTGAATGTAGGCGGCCAGGGTCAATACTTCGGTGGTGCCGGCGGGCCCGCCCGAGGTGAGCGTCGCGATCATGTCGAACGTGTTGAAGCTGGAAATCGTGATCAGCACCAGGTTGATGAACAGGATCGGCTTCAGTTGCGGCAACGTTATGTGCAAAAACTGCGGCCAGGCGCGCGCGCCGTCCACCCGCGAGACCTCGTACAGTTCGGCGGGAATCCGTTGCAGCCCCGCGTACTGCAGGATCATGCAGAAGGCGGCTCCTCCCCACACGTTGGCACCAATGATGGAGATGACCGCATACAGTGGATCGAGGAGAAACGGAATGCGCTCCATGCCCAGCGATTGCACGAAGTGGTTGATGATGCCGGAGCTGGCACTCGACAGCAGCGTTTTCCACAGGATGCCGACCAGTACGCCGGGTATGATCCAAGCGGTGAGGACGGCAGTTCTGGCCAGGATGCTGCCATGTACCTTCTTGTCCTTGCCGGCGTGGACGGCCAGGGCGATGAGCAGACCCAGTGGAATTTGCAGGACGCAGTTGGCGGCAACGAAGATGAAGGTAATGGACAGCGACCAGAGGAAATCCTTGTCTCCGAATACCTTGGCATAGGACGACAGGGTATACGAATACTCCGGCTCGATGATGGATGCGGTGGTGAAACTGAGCCGGATTACGTCGAACAGGGGAAGGACCATGAACACCGCAAGGAACATGATGGCCGGCGCGAGCCACGCCATGCGCGATCCCAATTCACGCGCGGCTCCGATTCTTGTCACAGTCCCTCCCCCCGAAACTCGAAAGAGGGGGCCCCGAATGTCCCGAAGCCCCCTCTACCTATTTCATCTGGTCGAGAGTGCCCTCCCAGAAGGCATCCACCGCTTCCTCGGGCGTCATCTGGCCAAGCAGCATCGCCTCGTAGGCGTTGGTCGCTTCGCCCCACATGACCTGCATGGTGGGGCTCGAAGGCCACGGTCTCGCTACCGCAAGAACCGCGGACAGTTCCTGGAAGAATCTGCTCTGGAAGGCGGGATAGTCGTAGACGCTTGCCCGCGAAGGCGGATAGCCGCCTGCTTCACACCAGCCCGCCATGCCGTCGGCACTGGCATACAGGTGCATCACGAGGTCCACCGCGAGTTCCAGTTTCTCGGGATCGTCGGAGAAGAAACCGTAGTTCCAGCCACCGGCGGCCGCACTGCGCGGAGCGTCCGCGGTCATCTGCGGGTAGTGGGTCAGGGCCCAGTTGTCGACCTCCTCCGGGGACATCGCCTGCTCCAGTTGACTGGTCCACATGTTGCCCAGGAAGAACGCGACCGTTCCCCTGCCCATCTCGGTGGCCCAGTCCATGTTGTTCTTCAACTCGAGGACGTTCAACGACATCAAGCCTTCGTCGATGAGCCTCCGGTAGACCGCGAAGATGTCGATCATGGCCTGCCGGTCCTCCGGAATGTTCCCGAAGGTCGGTTGCTCGTTCTCGTCGTACCAGGATCTGCCCTGCGAAGACCACATCGGGAAAATCAGGTGGTATATCGGCGCGCTGACCCCGCCGATCGGACTCTCCATGCCTTCCGCCTGCAGCTTCTTGGCAGCCGCTATCAACTCGTCGAAGGAACGCGGCGGGTCCGGCGTGAGGTCGCGGCGGTACCAAAGGCCGCCGGTGCCGGTGTTGAACTTGATTCGCTTTATCTTGCCGTCCGCCGGATCGATCATGATCTCGTGCGTCCATGGGAAGAAGTCGTCAAGCTCGTCGCGGATGAATTGATCGATCGGCTGCAGCCACTGGTTGTAGATGGGAAGGTCGGGCATCTGGACGGCGTCGGGCGCCCTGCCGGAGGCAGCTTCGGCGGCCAGCTTGGCATAGAACGCGTTGGCGTCCCCACCCCAGACTACCGGCTCTATCTTGACGTTCGGGTGTGCCCGCGTCCACTCTTCCAGCTTCTCCCTCAGGTACGAGGTACGCGCCGGAATGTCCGAGAACGGCCCATAAACCTGCTGCGGAGACCACACCAGGGTGATCTCGGCGTTCGGGTTGCCGATCCGCTCCGGCGTCACCAGGTCGATGCCCTCGGGAATCGTCATGGCGCTTTCCGCTTCGGCGGTTGCAAACAGCGCAAGCGGGAGAAGCATCCCGGCAAGCGCTACAATCGAGGTTATGTAGAACCTCTTTTTCACTTCTATTCTCCTTGTAAAGTGTGTCATGGAGTACGTTTCGAGATGGTGCCGGCATTATGCATGTTCGGCCCAACATCCTTGAGTCTGCGGTCGTCTCACCTCCCTGCTTGCGAGTCGCGCACGCGTTCAGTGGGAGCACGGGGGCGTGCGCGACTCAGCGCACATCCGCACCCGACTCTAGGCGAATGGAGGCTGTAATGTCAACGCGACGGCAGCGCGTTTGTGGGACGGGTGGCTGGACGGCGGGCTTGTCATGGGCCGGGCGGATGATCTTTACTGGCGCGCATGAGTGATTTCGGGGTGCTGGTGTGGGACGAACGCCAGCCGCGCCAGCAGGAGGCGTACGACAATTTCCTGGGCAACGCGATCGCCGATCATCTGCGCGCGCAGGGCGGTCTGGCGGTGCGGTCGGCCGGGCTGGACGACGCCGACCAGGGTCTGTCCGACGCCGCGCTCGATGACAGCCGCGTGCTGGTGTGGTGGGGCCACGTGCGCCACCGCGACGTTCCCGCCGAAACCGGCAGGCGAATTCTCGATCGGGTAATCGCGGGGCGGCTGTCCCTCATCGTGCTGCACTCGGCGCACTGGGCCACCCCGTTCATCGCGGCGATGGACCACCGCACCCGCGAAGACGCGCGGCGGCTGTTCCCGGACACCGGCGGCGGCGAGCGGGTCGAACTGGAGTTCGTCCCTCCCGAGAACCGCTACCAAGCTCCCGCGGCGGATGCCGTGGTCACGCCCTCCTACCGCGTGCGCAAGTTTCCCGACGGCGTCACCCGCGTCCGCGTCGGGCTTCCCATCTGCTGCTTCCCGGCATGGCGCGCCGACGGCGAGCCGAGCTTCTCGCGCACCCTGCTGCCCGACCACGCGATCGCGCAGGGCATACCCGCGGAGTTCTCGCTGCCGCAGTCGGAGATGTACGACGAGCCGCTGCACGTCCCCGATCCGGACGAGGTGGTATTCGAGGACCGCTGGCCCACCGGCGAGTGGTTCCGCAGCGGCATGGTGTGGCGAATCGGGCGCGGGCGGCTGTTCTACTTCCGCCCCGGCCACGAGACCTATCCGATCTACCACCTGCCGATCCCGCTGCGCATCATGGAAAACGCGGTGCGCTGGCTCGCCGCGGAGTCCGATTCCGGGCAGGCCTGATCTCTGATTCCCTGACGTGAGCAGGGGAAAGGCCGGCGGCAGCGGACAGCCGTAGCATCCCGTTTCTCCTGTCCCATCGGTATAGTTCCCGGCAGAATAGCTCAAATAGATATACTACCTGGATTATCGGGTATTTGACGTATCTAACGCGTCGTGCTATAAGTACTTTGATAACTTCCGATGAGCGACTCGAAACCCGCACCATCCGCAAGCGACGGCCGGCGGCCGCGTTGGCGCGGCTACGCCCAGCTCGCGCTGATCCTGCTGGCGCTCGCTGCCGCGGTGTACTTTGCCCAGGCGCCGAGCCGATCGGCGGGGGGCGTGCTGCCTCAGCCGGCGGCGGAAGGCCCGATGCAGGTGCAGGTGGTGCGGCCGGCCGTCACGGCGGTGGCGCTGCCGGTGGCGCTGACCGGTACGGTCGAGGCGCAGGTGCAGGTCAGCGTGCGCGCCGAGGCCGGCGGGCGCATCGTCTGGGTGTCGCCCAACTTTCGCGACGGCGGCGCGCTGGCGGCGGACGAGGTGATCGTCAGGATCGACCCGGAGGACGCGGCGTTGCGCGTGCAGGCCGCGGTTGCCGGCGTGCGGGCGGCCGAGGCGATGGTGCGCTTTCAGAAGGCGCGCGCCGACGCCGCGCGGCGGCTGTTCGCCGCCGGCCAGCCGGAAGTGGACGGTTTCGATTGGGTCGGCCGCGACGAGGCGGTCACCGCCGCCGAGGCACGCCTCGACCAGGCGCGGACCGCCCTCACGTTGGCGGAGCGAGCGCACGACAAGACCAGCGTTTCGTTGCCGTTCGCGAGTCGGGTGATCCGTGCCGGGGCGGAGGTCGGGCAGCTCGTCGGGCCGTTGCGTCTGCCGCTGGGTCAGGTGTACCGGGATGGCGCGCTGGAGGTCGCCGCCCAGGTCCATCCGCGCGATCTGGCGCTTCTGGAGCCGGTGATCGGGCGGGCCGCGCAGGTGCGGACCGAAGGCGGCGTCCGCACCGCCGTGGTGACCAGAGTGTCCTCGCAGGTAGACCCGAACAGCCGGATGGCGACGCTGCACCTCGAACTGCAGGCCGACGAAGCGGGTGCGTCGCCGATGCCGGGCATGTTCGCCGAGATCGACATCGTCGGCCCTGTGCGGGAGAACGTGTACCGGTTGCCGCACGCCGTGCGTCAGGACGGTGACACGGTGTGGATCGTCGACGACGGCGTGCTGCGCTCGGTAGGGCCAGCGGTCGTCGGCGATACGGCGGACGGCTGGGTGGTGGAAGCGTTCGACACCGGCGCGGGGGTGGTGGTCGGCACGCCGCCGCGCGCCCGCGACGGACTGGCGGTGACCGCCGCCGACGCTCCCTGATGGCACCGTGAACGCCGAGCACTCGGCGACCGAACCCCGGACGACCGGCGACGGCGGCACTGCGGGCATGGCCGGCATCAAGGCGGGGCTGATCTCCTACTTCGCCGGCAACCCGGTGGCGGCCAACCTGCTGATGGCCGGGGTCGCTGTCATCGGACTGCTGGCGGGGGCGACGCTCGTGGTGCGGGACGTTCCGCTGAACGTGCCGTACATCGTTGAAGTCGCGGTCGAGTCGCCCGGGTCGTCGGCACGCGAGGTGGAGGAAGACATCGTCCGCCGCGTCGAGGAAGCGGTGATCGGCATCTCGGGGGTGGAACGCGTCCTGGGCACCGCCGCCGCGGACCTCGGCACCATCCTCGTGGAGTACTCGCCGCTGTCCGACGGCGACGCCGTGCTGCACGACGTCGAGAACGCGGTCGACGGCATCGACAACTTCCCGCCGCCGAACGCCAAGGAGCCGGCGATCGAACCGGTGCGGTTCGAGGTCACGGCCCTGACCGTGGCGGTGTCGTCCGCGCATCTGAGCGGGGAATCGCTGCAGCGTACGGCAGAGACCATCCGCGGCGAATTGCTGCGACTGCCCGGCATCTCCGACGTGAGCCTGCGCGGCGCCCGTGATCGCGAGGTGTCCATCGAACTCGATGAAGAGCAACTGCGCCGGTACGGGCTTTCGTTCGAGACGATCGCCACCCGCGTGCAGCGCTCTTCGCTCAACCTGTCGTTCGGGGAGCTCGAGACGGAGTCCGGCCAGGTGGCGCTCCACATGGTGTCCAAGCGGCAGAGCGGGGCGCAGTTCGCCGACATCCCCCTGGTCACGAACGCCGACGGCACGATCATCCGGTTGGGCGACGTCGCGGAGATTCGGGACGCCTTCGCGCCGGACGACCGGGTGGTCCTGACCGTCAACGGCATCCCGGCGTTGCTGGTCACGGTGGGCGTTGCGGACTGGCAATCGCTCACCGACGTCGCCGCCGAGGTACGGGAGTGGTTGGCGGCGTACTCCCCACCACCGGAAGTAACCGTATCGGTGTGGGACGACACGGCCGGCCTCGCCCTGAAACGGATGCGAACCATCCTGCGCAACGTGGTGATCGGCGTGGTGCTGGTGTTCGCCCTCCTGATCCTGGTGCTCGACCTGCGCGTCGCGGTGTGGGTCGCGCTCGGCATTCCCCTGGCATTCGTCGGCTCACTGGCGCTGGTCGCCCCGTTGGGCCTCACCGTCAACGTGGTGACCATCTCCGCGTTCTTTCTCGTGGTCGGCCTGGTCGTGGACGACGCCCTGATCGTCGCCGAGAACATCGACACCGAACGCGCCGCCAATCCGCGGCAGCCCCTGGCTGCGGCCATACGCGGCGTCCGGGAAGTCCGCGGCCCGGTCACGGTGGGTGCGATCACCACCGCCATGGCGTTCCTGCCGCTGCTGTTCGTGGTGGGCTCGATCCAGGTCCTGAGGGAGTTGCCGCCCGTCCTGATCTGCGTCCTGGCCGTGTCGCTGCTGGAGGCGTTCCTGATCCTGCCGGCACACCTGTCGCACCCGGGCAACTGGACGCTGTCGCCGCTGCGCGAACTGCAGCGCTCCGTGAGCGGTCTGCTGGATCGGCTCCGCGAACGCACGGTGGCGCCCGCCGTATCGTGGGCGGTGCGCCACGTCTGGACCACGTTCGCCGCGGCGGCGCTGGTGTTCCTGGCCGCGGTCCTGCTCCTGGCCACGGGAGCGGTCCGGCTCATCACCTTCACCGGCTCCAGCAGCGTGCTGACGAGCATTCGCGCCGACCTGTACCTCCCCGTCGGGACGCCATTCGAGACGACGCTGGCGACGGCCCGGCGGGCCGCGGACGAGGCCGCCGCGCTGGACGATGCGTTCGGCGGCAGCACCGTGCACGGCGTCAGCATGTTTGTCGGCAACCTCTTCTCGGCCCCCACCGACGAGGACGAAGTGCACGTCGGCCACCTGGCGTCCGTCATGCTGCACATGGCCGACAAGCCGGAGCGGACCGCCTCGGCGACCGACATCGAGGACGCGTGGGCCCGAAGGCTCGGCAACGTGCCGCTCCTGGAGCGATTCGCGGTGGGCGCCCATGTCTCGACCCTGGGCGATACGATCGGCTACGCGCTGCTCCACGACGACGAGCCGACCCTGCGCAGCGCTACCGACCAGTTGAAGTCCTTCATGGCCTCCATCGCGGGCGTTACCGGAATCTGGGACAGCCTGGCCCCCGGCAAGCGCCACATCGACATCCAGGTCACGCCCGCAGGACAGGCGGCCGGCCTCACGCCGGAGGCCATCGGCCGGCAGTTGCGGGCGAACTATCACGGACTGGAGATCCAGGAACTGCAGCGCGGGCCGGACGAGGTCGAGGTCGTGCTGCGCTACCCGCCGGAACGGCGGCGCAGCCTGCGGGAACTGTCCGCCGAGCGCATTCACGTGCAGACCCCGTCCGGGTACGTGGAGATGCCTCTGAGCACCGCCGCCACCCTGGTGGAGCGGCGCGAGCCGGCGACGCTGACGCGCATCGACGGCGAGCGGGCCGCCCGGGTGAGCGCCAACATCGACACGGCCGTGCTGACCATCAGGCAGGTGCAGGCGCGGATCGAAGAGGAGCTGCTGCCCACGCTGCTGGCCGCGCATCCCGGACTGCGGTTCGAGGAGGATGGCTACGGCCGGCAGGAGCGCAGGCTGCTGGCCACGGCAGCCGTGACGGTGCCGGCGGTGTTGCTGGCGATGTATGCGCTCATCGCGGCGTTCCTGCGCAGCTACTGGAAGCCGGTGGCCGCGGTGCTCGGCTTTCCGCTGGCCTTCGCCGGCGCCGTGTTCGCCCATTGGGTGCTGGGCTGGGACTTCGGCGGCAGCTCGTTCTTCGGCGTGGTGGCGGTCTCCGGCGTCGTCGTGAACGACGCGCTGGTGCTGCTGGACCGCTACAACAGGATACGGCGCGAGCGCAGCGATCTGCCGGCGATCGCCGCGGTGGCGGTGGCCACCCGCAGCCGGTTCCGCGCCGTGTTCCTGACCAGCGTCACCACGCTGGTAGGCCTCTGCCCCCTGCTCTACGAGCGTAGCGACCTGCTGATCTTCCTGGTGCCGTTCGTGGTCAGCATGGTCGGCGGGCTGGTCCTGTCGGGAGTGTTCACCCTGTTCATTCTCCCCGCGCTGGTGATGGCCGTGGAGGGCCGCAAGTAGCGCCCTCGAAGCAGCCGCCGCTCATGCCGCTGACGCCGGATTCGCGGAATGTCGGAGCGACGTCAGCCGTCGGCGACCTCGA
The DNA here is from genome assembly GCA_028821475.1 of Spirochaetaceae bacterium. Lineage (GTDB taxonomy): Bacteria > Spirochaetota > Spirochaetia > SZUA-6 > Bin103 > Bin103. The sequence continues at coordinate 93,246 of JAPPGB010000083.1, read as the reverse complement.
AGGCGGTTACGTTGCGCGTCTCGCGGCTGATCTCCACTCCGATAAGGTGGATCGGCTCGTCGCGGCCGCGGTACTTGTCGGCGTAACGGCGCTCGCGCAGTTGCGCCAGCGCGGAGCCCGGCGGGGTCATCTCCACCACCTTGAGCTCGAACAGGTAGACGTGCCCGCCGGTGCGCACCGCCATGTCCAGGCGGCCATGGCTGCTGGACTCCTCCACCGCGACCTCGTAGCCGAGCGCCGCGAAGTAGGAGTAGAACACACTCGCGTAGTAGCCCTCGTATCTCGCGATGTCGTTGTTGGTGTGCCATTCGTACGGGATGCCCGCGAAGAAGGCGTGGAACAGATCACGCAGGCCTTCGCAATCGCCGCTCTCCAGCAGGCGCGCCAAGCGGATGCTGTTCTGCATCTGCTGTCCGGTGTCCTGCACCAGGTGACGCAGTAGGACTTGGTTCAGGCTCTGGCGAACCTCCCGGTTCGGATAGCCTAGGTGGTACAGGGGCATGCCGCCCAGCTTCTCCTCTCCCGTGATCGTCAGGTAGCCGGTCTGGAACAGCAGCGCCTCGGTGCCGATGTGCTCCACGTCAAACGCCGCCAGCAGATCTGCGGTGCTCACGGTCCGGTCCAATGACACCGACGCGACCCGGCGTCTGACCAGGGTGTCCACCAGGAACGCCGGCGTGCCGGTCTCGAACCAGTGCGCCTCGAACTCGCGGCTGTCGAACAGCAGCAGCACGTCGTAGGGGTTGTACACCTTCTCATCGCCGCGCCAGCGGTAGCCGTTGTACCACTCGCGCACCTGCTCCCGGTCCAGGCCGGCGAGCTCGGGCGCGAACACCGTGTCCAGGTCATGTTCCGTGTACCCGCAGATCGCCGAGTAGCGCCGGTCGAGGGTGAGGTCGGTAAGGTTGTTCAGTACCGAGAACACGCTGACCTTGGAGAACTTGCTCACTCCGGTGAGGAACGTGAACCGGACGTGCGCGTCGCTTGCCTTGATCACGCCGTACAGGCCGCGCAGGTAGTCGCGGTTCGCGCGGGCGATGCCGCGTTGCTCCAGCGCATCCAGGATCGGCTTGTCGTATTCGTCGACCAGCACCACGACCCGCTGCCCGGTGCGCTCGTGCAGCGAACTGATCAGGTAACCAAACCGTTCCGGCGTCGTTTCGTAGCGGGGACGCACGCCGGCCTGCACCTCCATGCCGTCCAACTGCGCCGCCACGTTGGTGTGCAAGGAGCCGGGCTCCACGAAGTGGCCGCGGGCGAAGTCCAGCCGCACTACCGGATGGCGCTGCGACCAGTCGTGGCGGTCGTGAATGTGCAGTCCTTCGAACAGCGCCTGGTTGCCCTCGAACAGCTCCTTCAGCGTGTCCAGGAACAGGCTCTTGCCGAACCGGCGCGGCCGGGACAGGAAGTAGTGCTTGCCGTCGTCGAGCAGCCGTTCGACGTAGGCGGTCTTGTCCACGTAATAGCAGTCCCGCTCGCGGAGTTCGCGGAAGGTCTGCACGCCGGTGGGCAGCCTGCGCCTGATCATCGGGCCATCTTAACCGTTCGCGGCAGGCTCTCAAACCGCCCTCGCGAGCGTGGACGGCGGTAATTGGTCATCTCTGGTTCCTCCCCTGCGTGGAAGCATGGTAGCATACGAACCAATCGGTCAATTATCGGATCGGGGAGGTAATCACCCTTGGTACGCAACGGTAGGCTCCTTTCGCTCGCCGCGATCGTTCTGTTTGCGCTCGCCTCCTGCGCGCCGCAGCCCAACGAGCTGCAGGACAGCGCGGATCTCGAAGGTTCGGTCGCCGGGTTCTGGCTGGGGCTCTGGCACGGGTTCATTACCCCGGTCACGTTCGTCATCTCGTTGTTCTCCTCCGGCGTGGGCATCTACGAAGCCCACAACAACGGCGGCTGGTACAACCTTGGCTTCCTGATCGGCGCCTCCGTCATGCTCGGCGGCAGTGGTCGCGCATCGCACTCCCGCCGCCGGCAACGAGACCGGTAAACCGGAGCCGGCATCACGAAGAGCCCGGACGCTACCAGTCGCCCAACAGCCAGTGCGCGGCGGAAGCCCACGTCACACCTTCCGGGAGGCGCCGCGGCGGCGACGGGTCGAGCGTGACCAGCCAGCGGCTGGCATCCTGGTACATTTCCCCAGCGGCCTGGAGGGCGCGCAGTTCCCGCTCCCAGGTCGCATCCTGGCTGGTCTCCAGGCACACCTGGACCAGCATCGGCGCCTCTCCCGCGCGGTGAGCGAAGAAGTCGACCTCCCAGCCCTGTTCGGTGCGCAGGTAGGATACCTCCCAGCCGCGCCGTTCCAACTCCAGCAGCACGGCGGTCTCCAGGGCGCGGCCGTGGTGGCTGCGACCGCTGCGCGCGAACAGGGCGATCAAGTCCGGGTCCACCGGGTATGCCTTGCGCGGATTCACCATGCGCCGGCGCTCGGAGGCGGTGTGCAGCGAGACGGTGCGGATCAGGAAGGCATCCTCCAGGTAGCCGAGGTACTCGTGCAGGGTGTCCTTGCCGACGCGCACCCCCTGGGAGCGCAGGGTGTCGTACTGCTTCTTCACCGAGAAGCTGCCTCCGGGGTTGGCCAGCAACTGCCGCTGCAACCAGCGCAGGGCGAGCGGATTCGACACCGCGTGGCGGTCGATCACGTCGCGCAGCACGACCACGTCGACATAACCCGCGAGCAGCGCCGCGCGGTCGCGCGGCTCGGCGCCCTGCGCCTCGGGAAAGCCGCCCTCGACCAGGTAGCGCCGCAGGCGCTGGTGCAGTACTGCCGCCTCCGGACCCGTGTCCGGCGCGTGGCGCGGAGCCGGCGCCGCGCCGGCGTGGCGCAACGATTCGCGGAAGCTGAAGGGGTGGATCAGCACCTCCATCGCGCGGCCGCGGAGGCTGGTCGCTACCTCTCTGCTCAGCAGGCGTGCAGAAGAGCCGGTCACGAACACCTGTACGCCGCCGGTGTCGATCAACCGGCGTACGAGTCCCTCCCAGCCCGGAACGTACTGGACCTCATCCAGGTACAGGGTGACCTCCTCGCGCACGTACGACTGCGGAAAGCGGCGGGCGTGCTCCTCGAGCATCCAACCCAGGTCGTCTACGGTGATACCGGCGAGCCGCTCGTCCTCGAGCAGAAGCAGCAACTGGGACTCAGGGGGTACGCCGGCGTGCAGGTTCCGGGAGCGGTGCTCGGCAAGGTAGGAGGTCTTGCCGCTGCGCCGCACGCCGATGACCGCGAACGCCTTCCCGGCGATGGCGGGAAGCCGCACGTCGCGGCGGGTGAGTCGGCGCGGCGGAAGGAACAGCGACTCGTCCAGCTTGGAGCGCAGGAGCTCTCGGGAAATTGTCATTTCAAAAGGGACAATATGGGAAAATCTGTCACTCTGTAAAGGTCAATTTAAACCAACGGATGTTTCGGAGTCGGGTTCCGACAGGAGCAGCGGATGGCCGGTAGCGCCAACGGTCGGCACGCCGGTGGGCAGCCTGCGCCGAATTATCGGGTCACACGCACGTCCGGTCGATACACGTCGACGGAGTCGCTCTCCCTGCCTGGGGAATGCTGAGCCTCATGGGTCGGGTTGACGCGTCCGCGCCGCGTCGAATGACTCCCGGACGTTGACCGAGAGCCCGGACAGCACCGTCGAACCGGCGTGAGCGCCCGGTCGGAACACGCCGTGTTCCCGGTATGCGCCGTCCGCAAGGACGAGCACCGTAACGGTCTCGTCCAGCGGGTTGACAATCCAATACTCGAGGATGCCCGCCTCTGCGTAGTCGAAGCGCTTGTCCACCATGTCCCGGTCGGGATTGTGCGGACTGACCACCTCCATGACCAGATCCGCACCAAGCCAATAGTCGTCCCGACAGCGAGGGTCGTCGGCGTCGCGGACGAGCAGCAGATCCGGCTCGCGAAACTTGCCGTCGCGGATACGCAGCCGCAGGGGCGCGTAGAATACCTCCCCGCCGATGTCGCGAACGAACGAATCCAGGGCACGGAACAGGAAACGCGAAATCGCTTGATGTCGTTGGGTAGGCATGGGCAAAAACTCGATGCGTCCGTCGGTAAACTCGATCAGGCGATTACCTTCATTGGTCAGCTTCAGATACTGCGCCTGCGTCCAGTGCCCCTGCAACGCGGACAGGTCGGCGAGCGTGCAGTCGTCGGACGTGACGACCCGCAGTCGATCGGTCTGTTCGGAGGCAACCGCCGTGTCCATGCCAGCTTCCTTGGCTTTACAATGTCCGTGCGCCCGATTTGCATGTCAACAACCTGCGAATCCGCACCGGCCGGCGACGGCGAATCCTGCGTACGCCGTCGACGTTGGAGGAAGCCCGACAGAAAGCTACGCACTGCGGGGTCCGGATCCTGCGGTGGTTCAGATGTGTCATCATTGGGTCGCCGTCTCCGGGATGACGGCAGAGGAGGCGTGATGGAACGGATGCAGTTGGGCCGGGGCGGGCCGCTGGTGAGCCGGCTGGCCTACGGCTGCGCGGCGCTGGGCGGACCGTGGGATGCGGGAGAGTTGACTCCCGAACGCCGGAGGAAGGCTCGCGCGGCACTGGAAGCGGCGCTGGACGCCGGTATCGACCACTTCGACCTGGCCGACGTATACGCGTTCGGGAAGGCGGAGCAGGCGTTCTCGGAGATCTGGCAATTGGATGCAACGCTGCGCTCGCGGGTGGCGGTGCAATCCAAGTGCGGCGTGGTGCGCTCCGCCGATGACACCTCCCGGGCGGGGACCTGCTATGATTCGAGCCGCGAGCACATCCTGGCGGCCGCGCGCGGCAGCATGGCGCGCCTGCGGGTCGAGTACCTGGACCTGCTCGTGCTGCACCGGCCGGACGTGCTGCTGGAGCCGGAAGAGGTGGCGGCGGCGTTCGACCGCCTGCACGAGGCCGGCGACGTGCGCCACTTCGGGGTCAGCAACTACGCCCCGGGACAGGTCGAGTTGCTGCAGGCGGCGCTGGGCCGGCCGTTGCTGGTGAATCAGCTCCAGGTGAGCCTGGCGCATCCCGACCTGATCGACGACGCCGTGGTGGTCAACGACGCACAGCCGGACCGCCCGGTACGCGGCTTCGGTACCCTGGCGTACTGCATGCAACGGAGTATCACGGTGCAGGCGTGGGCGCCGCTCGGCGCCGGCCGGCTGGTGCGGGCCGACGCCGCGGGCGCCGACTCCCGCCTGCTCGCGGTGCGGCGCGAACTGGCTTCCGTGGCGCGGAAGCGCGGTGTCCATCCCGCCGCCATCGCCATCGCGTGGATCCTGCGCCACCCGGCCGGCATACAGCCGATCCTGGGCGGCAGGACGCCGGCAGAGATCCGGCAGGCGGCCGATGGGGTGAACGTCGCGCTGACCCGCGGCGAGTGGTACCGGCTGTTCAACGCGAGCCGCGGCTCTCCAGTACCGTAAACGGAGAGACGGTCGCCAGGCAGGCCGGCTGGCCGCGCCGACATTGGCCGGCAACCTCCGGCCGCGGTCCGGGTGGCCGTGGGCTGCCCCGGCGCGCAGTCGACCGTGACGGCGACTGGCCGGCTTCACACTCGCCACTGCCTGCCGAGGCGCAGATAGGCGAGACGCGGGGTCGGCAACGCGCTACACTCGCGCACAACCATGCAGGCGACTGCTGAGGAGGGGGCATGGACGAGCCACGGGTAGGCGTGTGCGGCGCGCACGCGGTGTTGCGCGCCGTCGCGGATTCGATCGACTTCGCCGAAGAGACGGTACTGAGGCTGCTGGTGCCCGAGCAGCCCGACGCGGCGTTCCGGCCCCCGGACGGCGCCGCGCTGGCCGCGCTGCCGATCCCGGCGGTCAACGTGTTCCTGCCGCGCGACCTGCGCTCGACCGGACCGGAGGTGGACCTGGAGCGGCTGCGGCGCTACGCGCGGACCGCGTTCCGGCGCGCCCGCCAGGTGGGGGTCGGCATCGTCGTGTACGGCAGCGGCGGATCGCGTCAGGTCGACGAGGGCTTCGACCGGGCACGCGCCGAGCAGCAGTTCGTGGACGCGCTCAGGACCGTCGGTCCGCCGGCGGCCGAGGCCGGCGTCACCGTGGTGGTGGAGCCGCTCAATACCGCAGAGTGCAACCTGATCAACAGCGTGACCGAGGGCGCGGAGGCGGTGCGCGCCGCGGATCATCCGCACGTCATGCTGCTCGCGGACCTGTACCACATGCTGCGCGAGGACGAGGGCCCCGACGCCATCGAACGCGCCGGCGCGCTGATCCGGCACGTGCACGTGGCCGAAGAGGCCGAGCGCACGCCGCCCGGCGTTGCCGGCGACGACTTTCGGCCGTTTCTGCGTGCCCTGGCCCGCATCGGCTACGACGGCGCCTACTCGCTGGAGTGCCGCTGGCAGGACCAGCTCGCGCAGGCGCCGCCCGGCGTAGCGGAACTGCGCCGCCAACTTGCCTCCGTGTAGGTTCGCGGTGGCGGCGCGGCCGTTCGACCGTCGTCTGCCCGCGGGCGAGGAGCGCCGCGTGGATGCACGGTGAGCCTGGACGCCGTTACGCTGTATCCACGGCTTGCGCGCCTGGCGCTGGCCTGCGTCGACCGTGCCTACCCGTACGCACCGCACCACGTGTACACGGCGCCGACCGACCGCGGTATGGGGTTGCACCCGGCATTCGGCGGCTGCTTCGACTGGCACTCCGCGGTGCACGCGCACTGGTGCCTGGCGCGAGTGATGCGCCTGCAGCCGCACGCCGAGGTCAACGCGCGCTCCGCCGCGGTGCTGAACCGACACCTGACCCCCGCCGCCGTTGCCGCGGAAGTCGCCTACCTGCACCGGCCCGAGGCGCTGTTCTTCGAGGCGCCCTACGGCTGGGCGTGGCTGCTGGCGCTGGCGGCGGAGCTGGCGCGGCTCGACACGTCCGCCGCGGCGCGTTGGCGGGCGGCATTGGCTCCCCTGGCCAGGTTGCTGGCAACGCGCGCGGTGACCTACTTCCGGCGCCTGCCGGCGCCGATCCGGAACGGGCTGCACGCCAACTCCGCGTTCTCGCTGGCGTTGATGCTGGATGCCCTCGGCACCTTGGGGGACGAGGCCGCTGCCGAGAAGCTGGCCGCCGCGGCACGGCGGCTGTTTCTCGCGGACACGGCCTGTCCGACGCGCTACGAGCCGTCCGGAAGCGACTTCCTGTCGCCCTGCCTGGCCGAGGCCGACCTGATGAGACGGGTTCTGAGGCCCGGCGTCTACCGCACCTGGCTGCACCGCTTCCTGCCGCCGGCGGCGCTGGAGCCGTTGCTGGCCGCGCTGCCGGCGCCGGCCGCCGGCGACCCGCAATCGGCGCACCTGCTGGGACTTGCGTTCCATCGTGCCTGGTGCCTGCACGCCATTGCCCGCCACGGCGCGGCAGCGAGCCCGCGGTGGCGCGCCGCGGCCGGCCGCGCGCGGCGCGAGGCGCAGGCCGCGGTATCGGCCGCGTTCACCGGCGGCTACGACGTGAGCCATTGGCTGGGAACCTTCATCCTGTATTTCCACAGTGAAGCGGCGGGCGTAGAGGACCAGGAGATCAGAGTGCCTCTGCCGCCGCAAGTGTGAGTCCCCGGACCGTGACAACCAGACTGACACCGCGACGGTACCGCGGGACCATTGAACGCTCGTCCTGACGGGAGGTATCGTCGGGTCGATGGCTTCAAGGGTGGCGGTGCTGACTGCGGCGGGCAGCGGCATGGGTGCCGACGCGGCACGGACTCTTGCCGGGGAGGGGCATTCGGTGGCCGTCCTTTCCTCGTCGGGAAAGGGTGAAGCGCTGGCGCGCGAGCTCGGCGGTGTTGGGGTCACGGGGTCGAACCGCTCGAACGAGGATCTCCGGCGTCTCGTCGACGCCGCGGTCGCGCGCTGGGGACGCATCGACGTGCTGGTGAACTCCGCCGGGCACGGGCCGCGCGGCCCGGTGTCGGAACTGAGCGACCACCAGTGGCGCGAGGGCATGGAAGTGTACTTTCTCGCCGCCGTGCGGGCAGCGAGGCTGGCGGCGCCGGTCATGGCGCGCGGAGGTGGTGGATCGATCATCAACATCTCGTCTTTTGCCGCCGTCGAGCCGGATGCGGACTTTCCCACCTCGGCGGTGTTCCGCGCCGGGCTCGCGGCGTATGCGAAACTGTTCGCGGATCAGCATGCGAGTGACGGCATTCGGATGAACAACGTGCTGCCCGGCTTCATCGACAGCCTGCCGGAAGCGGCCGCGCGGCGCGAGCGCATTCCGCTCGGACGCTACGGCCGGGTCCGGGAAGTATCCGCGTTGATCGCTTTCCTGGCTTCGGACGACGCCGCCTACATTACCGGCCAGAACATCCGTGTCGATGGCGGTATCACTCGCTCCGTGTAGGCGAAGAGCCAGACCTCCGTGAGAAGCTGGTCACAGTCGAGCGCTCGCGCCGTTTGCGGTCGTGCAGCGCCTCCCGTGACAGCCGGTCGGATGCCGCGAACCTGAAGCCACGGCTGCGCAGGCGTTCCCGCAACTCGCGCTCCTCGCGGCGAAGCCGCTCGAACGGGGTCTCCTCCGCAGCGTTCTTCATCCGTTCACGGTAGCTACCCCGCCACGCTGCGGTCAAGTCGATCGCCCCGCGCCCTCGCGCCCATGCCCAAACCAGTTGGGAGTAGGTGCGGACGGGCAGCAGTCTTGACTTTCGGCTGTTCGTCGAACGAACTTCGCGCGCCATGGCAGGAGTGATCGACCTCCGCTCGGCACGGAAACATCTCAAGACGCTGACCACGGCGGCGGTGCGGTCACTGGACGACCGCGGCTGGGTGCTGGCGGGCGACTTCGGGCTGCGCCTGCTGCGCGTGGTGCTGCTGTTGTCGCTGTGGCGTACGGTGCTGCCGGAGACCGGAGCGACGTCGGGCATGACGCGCGCGGCGGTGCTGACCTACACACTGATTTCGGAGGTGTTTTCCGGCCAGTTCTCGGTCAACAACAGTCTCGACGATGCGCTCTGGCGCGGCGACATCGCGAATCGCTTTCTGCGCCCGGCGAGTGTTTACGGTCAGTTCACGGCGGAAATGCTCGGGACCCGACTGCGCGATCTGCTGCTGGTCTCGTTGCCGTTGATTTGTCTCGCGCCGCTCCTCGGCGTCAATCCGTTTCCGGCGAGCGCGGGCGCGTTGCTGCTTTTCGTCTGCAGCCTTGCCCTGTCGATCCTCGTTGGGTCGGCGCTGGCATTTCTTTTCTCCAGCTTGATGGTGGTTCTGGAACAGAACGTGTACGCGCTGATGCAGATCCGCAATGCGTTGAGCGTGCTGCTGTCGGGGGCCGTCATCCCGCTCTCCCTGATGCCGTGGGGAATCGGCGAGGTGCTCGGTTACCTGCCGTTCGCTGCGCTGGCCTCCGCCCCGTTGCGCATCTACACCGGCACCGGCGATGCGCTGGCCCTGCTCGTGCTGCAGGCCGCGTGGGCCGCCGTCCTGTGGCCGCTGGCCCACCTGACGTGGCGCGGCAACCGCGAGCGCCTGGTAACCCACGGAGGCTGAACGACTTGGCGGCTGGCAGCAAGGGCGTAAACACCCACACGATGCAGTTCGGCGCAAGCCGAACCGCGGTTGTTGGCCGACAGGCCAACACCGCCCACGGCGGTTGAGCGGCGATGGCTCGATTACGCACCTTGTTTGCGCGCTGGCGGGTGCAGGCTCACCTCGACTTCATGTGGATGACCAAGGACGTGCGCTTTTTCCTGATCAACGTGGTCTCCGACGTGATCCTCAATCTGGCCGGCGTCACCGCGGTGTTTCTGCTCGCCGAGCGGTTCGGGGGCATCGGCCTGTGGTCGCGCGACCAGGTCATCTTCATGCTCGGTTACGCGGCGCTGGTGCGCGGCTTCCTGGACGTGGGTTTCAGCTACAACGTGCTGCACGTCAGCCGCCGCATCGGGCGCGGGCAGTTCGACCACCTGCTGGTGCAACCCCAGCCGCTGTGGATGGGCCTGCTGACCGAGGGGTTCATGCCGTTCTCGGGGGCTTGGTCGCTGCTTACCGGCGCCGGCATCACCGCCTGGGCGGTCGTCCAGCTCGGCGCCGGCTTCCCGGTGCATTGGTGGCTGCTGTTCGGCGCCAACCTGCTCGCATCCTGCACCGTGGCGCTGGCGTTCTCGTTCCTGTGGGGTGCGCTGGCGTTCTGGGCGCCGGCCGCGGCCGAGGAGATCAGCAGCCGCGCAGTGAACTTCCTGTACCAGCTCAAGGCGTTCCCGCTCGACGGCTTGAGCGCCGTGGCGCTGACCGGCATGCTCACCATCCTGCCGGTCGGCTTCGTCGCCTGGTATCCCTGCCGCCAACTGCTCGGCATCGCCGCCCCGCGGCTGTGGCACACGCCGGCGGCCGCGCTGCTGCTGACGCTGGTGGCGGGATTCGTATTCAAGAAGGGTATGGAGCACTATGCACAGACCGGATCGCAGCGCTACATCGCCTGGGGACATCGCGGTTGAGCTGCGGGAGGTCGACAAGACCTTCTTCCAGCGCCAGCGCTCGGAGCGGTTCCGCGACGTCCTGACCAACCTGTTCCGGCCCACGATCCGCGAGATCCACGCCCTGCGCGGGGTGAACCTGGCGATCCGCAGCGGCGAGATCGTCGCCTACGCCGGGCCCAACGGCGCCGGCAAGTCCACCACCGTCAAACTGCTGTCCAGCGTGCTCGCGCCCAGCGCCGGCACCGTGCGCTGCCTCGGCATGGACCCGATGACCGAGCGCGTGTCGTACGTGCGCCGCATCGGCGTGGTATTCGGCCCAGCGTACCGAGCTGTGGTGGGACCAGCCGGTGGCGGCCAGCTTCGAGTGGAAGCGGGTGGTGTGGGAGATCCCGCGCCCGCGCTACCAGGAGATGCTCGCCTTCGTGAAGGAGCTGCTCGGCATCGGCGAGTTCTTCCACACCCTGGCGCGCCAGCTCAGCCTGGGCCAGAAGATGCGCGCCGACATCGCGCTGATGCTGCTGCACGAGCCGGAGATCCTGTTCCTGGACGAACCCACCATCGGCCTGGACGTGCTCGCCAAGCGCAACATCCTCGACTTCATCAAGACCTTGAACCGCGAACGCGGCGTCACCGTGATGCTTACCAGCCACGACATGGACGAGTTGGAGCAGCTCGCCGGGCGCATCGTGCTGATCGACCGCGGCCGCATTGCCTACGACGGCGACTTCACGGAACTGCGCCGCCGCTTCGGCGACCGCCGCCACCTGACCATCGAGACCGGCACCGCCGAACCGCCACGGCTTGGCGGCGTCCGGCTCACCGGCAGCGAGGGAGGGCGCCACCACTACACCTTCGACGCCGCCCGCACCCCGATCACCGCGCTGCTGCAGGAGGCAGCCGCACAGAGCGCCATCCACGACGTGGAGACGCACCGCTCGCGCATCGACGACGTGATCGCCGACATCTACCAGGACTGGAACGCCGAGGCCGGATGAGCCAAAAAAACGGCCACGGGATGCGCTCCCGTGGCCGCGTAATTGCCCTGGTCGAGGGATCCGAGCGTTAGTAACCCATCTCCTTCTTCAGGCCCTGGTCGATCCACACCCAGGCGGAGGGCTCCAGCCAGGTGTTGGTGCTCGCGAGGTAGGTCTCGCCGTAATAATTCTGAATCCACGGCCACCAGAAGCGGCCCTGCACCTTGACTGCCTGCGGAACCGCGATCACCTCGTTCAGCAGGTAGATCGACGCTTCCTTGATCATCTCGTTGCGCCGGTCCGGATCCAGCTCCTTCGTCAGTTCCTCCACCATCGCGTCGAACTTGGGGTCGGACCAGTCGGTGTAGTTGCGGGTGTGCCCGGTGGTGAACCGCGGCAGCGTGGTCACCGGGCAGCCGCCGCAGTGGCCCTGCCGGACCGAGCCGGTGTAGGTGCGCTCGCGCGCGTGCGCGCTCCACACCGCCGCCTCGAAGCCCTGCAGGTTTACCGTGACGCCGATCTTCTCCCACTGGTCCTTGAGCAGCGCCCCGTCGGTCATGAACTCGGGCCAGCCCAGGGTGGTGTAGTCGATGGTGAAGCCATTCGGGTAGCCGGCGTCGGCGAGCATCTGCTTCGCCTTCTCCGGGTCGTAGTCGTACAGCATGCGGGTCTCTTCCGGCAGCTCGTCCATCGGCGTGTAGGAGGGCATGATCGGGTCGACCGGGAACCAGTGCGTGGGCAGCTCCAGGTCGCCCGCCTGGCGCAGCTTCTGGAAGCCGGTCAGGTCGGTGCCGATCATCATGGCGCGGCGCACGTCGCGGTTGTCGAATGGCGGCTCGGTGGTCTTCAGGTAGGCCGTCGACCCGAACGAGATCGGAAACCGGTGCGAGTTCAGGTCGGGCGCCGTCTCGTCGAGCGTCTGCCAGTGCACGGCGAACACCGAGCTGGCCATGTCCGCCCTGCCGGTGCGCAGCGCGGCGACCATAGACGCCTCGTCGGCAATAATCGGGACGATTACCTTGTCCACGAACGGGAGCTGGTACTCCTGTCCATCGATGGTGGTCTTGTCCCAGTAGTTCGGATTGCGCTCGTAGGTCATGTGCGAGTCGATCTCGTAGTCGTCGAACATGAACGGTCCGGTGCCCACCTGGTTTGCCCACTTGTCCATGCCCGCGGCCTCCATCTCGGGGGGCGAAATGGCGGTCGTCCCGCCCATCGTGAGGATGTTCAGCATGCCGATGTCGAGTTCGGTGAACTCGATCACCACGGTGTGGCTGTCGGTGGCGGTGATGTCGCCGGACACGCCCTTGAAGCGCGCCCCGGCGGGCGACTCGCGGTAGTACTTCAGGTCGGCTACCACGTCGTCGGCGACCATCTCGCGGTTCTCCATGAAGTCGACGTTGTCCGCCGCCCACATGACGCCCTTGCGCAGGTGCCAGGTGTGTTGCTCGGGCGTGACGTCCCAACTCTCCAGCAGCAGCCCGCGAGCGTACTTGTCGGGCATCGGGCCGACCAGGGTAAAGGGATACTCGCCGGTGCCCTTGGGACCGAATTTCTCGTGGTCGCCGAACCGCGGGCGCTCCTGGATCAGCGACAGAAAGAGCGTCGAGTGGCCCTGACCGTCAGCCGGGTCGGGGCTCTCCGGGCCGATCACGAAGGCGGCGCTGACCGCGGTCAGGGTGCCCCCGTACTGCGGGCTGCCGTCGCCGGCGGCCGCCATCTCGCTATCTTGCTCTCCGGCCGCGGAGAGCCACATTGCCGCGGCGGCGAGAAGCACCGCGGCAATCGCATGGGTCTTGTTCATGCAATACCTCCTGTTGAATTCCGGCCGAAACGGCCGCATGGGGAAGCTACCGGCCGCCGGCGCCTCCTGTCAAACTCGCCGGGCGGCGCCCGTGGCGCGGGTCAGCGCTTGGACCGGACGCGCCGGGCCGTCCTGACCACCTTGGCGCTGAAGCGGCCGACGCCGCCGCGCAGCTTGGGGTCGAGGATGTCGCGGGCGGCGTCGCCGAACATGTTGGTGCCGTACACGACGGTGGCGAGGGCGAGGCCCGGCCACAGCACCGTCCACGGCGCCACGAACATGAACTCGCGGCTGCGGCCGCTGAGCATGGCACCCCAACTCGGGAACGGCGGCTGGATGCCGAAGCCGAGGAAGCTGAGGCTGGCCTCGGAGAGGATGATCGCCGGAATGCGCAGCGTGAGCAGGATCACCGCGGGCGCGAGCACGTTGGGCAGAATGTGGCGCAGCAGAACCCGGCTGGTGCGCCCGCCGATCGCCGACGCCGCGGTCACGTAGGCGTCCTCCTTGGTGCTGATCACCGCGCCGCGGATGATGCGCGAGCCGGTGATGCCCCCCGCCACGCCGAGCACCACGATGATCGGCACCATGCCGCCGCCGAGGAACGCGATGATCACCATCAGCACGATCAGGTCCGGCAGCGACATCCAGGCGTCGACCAGCCGCTGGGTCAGCAGGTCGAAGGTGCCGCCCAGGTAACCCGATATGAGACCGATCAGGAGGGAGATCAAAGTGGCAAGGGTGGCGCCCGCCAGGCCCACGATCACCGACACCCGCGCGCCGTAGATGACCCGCGTCAACACGTCGCGGCCCAGGTCGTCGGTGCCCAGCCAGTTGCTGTCGGAGGGGGAGGCCAACGGCTGCTCCATGTTGGTTTCGTTCATCCCGTACGGCGCCAGCACGTCGGCGAAAATCCCGACCAGCAGCAGCAGCGCGGTGATCACGGCACCCACGGTGCCGAGCGGCTTCTCCTTGCCGATGCGCCGGAAGAATGTGACCACGGCCGACCGGCGCACGCTCTCCGGCATCCCGACACTGCTCATGACGAGCGGATCCTCGGGTCCAGGAAGCCGTAGGTGAGATCCACCACCAGGTTGGTCAGCATCAGGCCGATGCTGAAGAACAGCATGATGCCCATTACCACCGGGTAATCGCGCACCAGCAGCGACTCCACGATCAGCCGCCCCATGCCGGGCAGCATGAAGATCTGCTCGATGATCACCGTGCCGCCGATCAGGATCGGTATCTGCAGGCCGACGATGGTGACCACGGGGATGAACGCGTTCTTGAGCGCGTGCCGGCTCACCACCAGGGCCTCGGCCAGCCCCTTCGCCCACGCCGTCCTGATGTAGTCGTTGCGGATCACCTCCAGGGTCATGGTCCGGGTCATGCGCATGGTGCCGCCGGCCATGGCCAGCGCCAGCACGATGGCGGGCACGATGAACATCTTGATGTTGCCCATCGGGTCGTCGGCGAACTTGATCAGCCAGATGGAAGGCATGTAGCCCCACCAGATCGACGGGTACACGATCACCATCGTCGCCAGCCAGAAGCCGGGCACCGAGATCGACAGGATCGCGAAGCTGCGCCCCACGTAGTCGCCCCAGGTATCCTGCCGCAGGGCGGAGTAGACGCCGATCGGGATGGCGATGAGCTGCGCGATGATCAGGCCCATCAGCCCGAGCTCCATGGTTACCGGTATCTTCTTGAACAGCAGCTCGGTCACGGTCAGGCGCTCCCGCCAGGAGGTGCCGAAGTCGCCCTGCAGCACGCCGCTGACCTGGCCGTCCACGTTGGGCGCCACGCCGAGAAATCGTCCGTACTGGACGATCAGCGGCGCGTCGAGGCCGAGCTTGCGTTCCAGATCCTCGCGGTCGAGCTCGATCTCCTCTGCCGATTCGGCCAACTGGGCGATCATCACGTCGATCACGTCCCCGGGGACGAGGCGCATGAGCAGAAACAACATCACGCTGATGAGGAACGCCGTCGGGATCATAAGCAGTAGCCGGCGGATTATGTACGCGCGCAACCTTCCATCCTTGGTATCACGCTGATAAGGAACGCCGTCGGGATCATCAGCAGCAGCCGCCGAATTATGTATGCGCGCAACCTTCCATCCTTCGGTCCCCGAGGGGCAGGCCGATCTTAACGGCCGGCATTGCGGCGCACAACCGGTGAATCGAGCGCGCGGGCGGTGTCGGACTCGAAGCTGAACGAGTAGAGGCGGGCGCCGTTAAGCGTGAAGCGGAGGCGGACGGCGCGGCCCGCCAGCACACCGGCGGGCGGGTCGCTCCAGGTCACGGTGCCGTCGGTGGCGGTGCCGGTTACCTGTCCTTGGGCGAGGATGTGGTTTGCCTCGGATTCGAGCACGGCGATGTCGAGCGAGCCGATCGGCGACACGTCGGCGGTGACGCGCAGGGCGGCGCCGCTGGAGGACAACGGGGCGGTTTCCAGGACGGCAGGACGGTCGCCGCGGGCCTGCTCGTAGTATGCGAACCCGTCGGGACGCAGCGTCGCCAGGCACAGGAAGCCGTCGCGCCAGCTCGTGTGCTGAAAGTTGCTGGCGCCGTAGTAGAGGCGGATCTCGTCGTGCAGGATCACCGGGTAGGCGGCGGCGTAGGCGCAGCCCCAATCATAACTGCCGGTCAGGTTGGCGTTGGCGATGAGCGGCGAGCCGGGGCAGACGCGGTGCCAGGTGACGGTGTCGGGGCTCCAGGCGAGCTCGGTCCACACCCGGTCGGTGTGCTGGTCGTGGATCGCCGGCAGGCCGAGATACAGGTTGCCGTGTCGGAACACCGGCATCGAGTAGATCTGCAGGTTCTCGTCGGTGCCCTCCAGCACGGCCGTGGCCGGGCTCCAGTGCAGGAAGTCGGTGCTCGCGGTGCGGCCCACCTGGCGCGGCGGCCAGGCGCCGCGGATGCCGTCGACCGCGGCGGCGCCGGCGGTGCGCGGGTCGCGCAGCCGCGTAAAGCCGACGTACTCGCCGCGCTCCTCCACCCACAGCGCGTGGTAGTGGGTGCCGTCCACCTGGTACGGGTTGACGGCGGGGCAGGGGTGGAACCGGCCCCAGCGAATGCCGTCCGCAGAGAACGCCACCGCCAGCTCCTGCTCATCGAGCGAAGTGAACATCTTGTAGCGCCGGGCGGGATCGGTTTCGTGCGCATCCTTGACCAACCCGGCGCCGTGCGGCCCGCGCAGCACGATGTTGTTGGCCCGGCTGCCCCGGTAGTCGACCAGGCCGAGTTCCGGCTTCTGCCACGCGATGCCGTCGCGCGAGGTGGCATAGCAGAGTGCCATATCGCGGTCGGGTGGGCCGCTGTAGAGGGTGGCTTGCCGCTGTTCGAGGGTCATGCCTCCTGACCGGAAGTCGACGCAGAACGGGCTGTACCAGCACTTGTAGAGCTGCTCCTCGGCGTCCCACAGCACGTTGGGATACAGGTTGTCGAAGCGCATCTCCCACGGCCGATCCTCCCCGAACAGCGGGTTCGCCGCACTCTTGGCCGCCTCGGCGACGCACAGCGTTGCGTTGTCGGCGCGTTCGATCAACCGCGAATCGAGCACCAGGTGCCGTTGTTTCATGCTCATCCCGCGCTCCACTCGTGCAGCCTGAGTGAGGGGACTCTCTGGTAGTGCCTGCGGTTGAGGGTGTGAAGTGGACAGCGTCGCACCAGTGCCGTGGCGGCGATAAGCAGATCCTCGTTTTGAATCAGTTGTCCGGCATCGCGCAGGTGGGAATAGAGCTCCGCCGCGCGGAACGACACTTCACGAGACACCTCCAGCACGTGGCAGGTGTCGATCAGTTCGCGCCGCTGGTGCAGGTGTGCGGGATCGCGCACGCCGGAGAGCAGTTCGAACACCGTGATGGCGGATAGCGCGCCTTCACCGAGCCCAATGATCGCATCGGTTGCGTCGGCGGCATCGCCGTCGATGAACAGATCGATGACTACGCTGGTGTCGAGAACGATCACGTGCGCCAGTTGGCCCTCAGTTCGGCCAGACGGCGGGTCTCGATCTCGGCAGCTCGCGGGTCGAGCGAGCCACGCACCCGGGATAGCACGTTTTGCCGTTCATCCTGTCCGCCGTCGAAGTAGGCGCGCAGCGCGTCCACAACGACCTGCGAGTAGCCCTTGAGGTTGCGTGCCGCCGCCTCCGACACGACTCGCCGGCGAAGGTCGTCTGGCAGTTCGATGGTGGTACGCATGCGGGAACCATATGACATGCATGCACGTGCATGCAATACCATGCGGACTGCGTACCGAGACTACGGAAGCTGCCGTTGCGCGGCCGCGCCATCTTCCGCATGTTATGCGTACGAAGATCGCGCGTCTTGGCCGGTTGCCCGCCGCATGTTGGAGGTGACGAAAATGAGATCGAAGCTCGACTCCGGCCCGCTCGCCGATGCGCTGGTAGCCTGGCACATGAGCGGGAGTGAGGGCGAGACAACCGCCGAGCCGGCGGTCCAGGGTGCGGTGCAGCTTGGCGTTCCGCTGCACGGGGCAGAGCGGGATGCATCGATCGTCCTTACACCATCTACCTGTTGGTCGTTGGCGGCATCGTCGACCTGTGCGTCGACGAACGCTACACGGTTGCCGCGCGGCGCGCCGGCCCCGCCGGTTCCGAACTGCTCTTATCCGCCCACGGCGGCGCGGCGCTGGTGTCGGAGATCAGCGTCCGCCGGCTCCCGGCGCGCCACACACGGGTGCCCCACCGGTAAATGATGTCCGGTGGCGGGTCCGTCTCTCCGGTGCCGCGCGTTAGCCGGTGCCCTTCTGGTAGTGCGGCTGGTAGAGTTGCACGCTTACGCCGCCCGGCATCGCGAACCGGGTCGTGAAGCCGAATCCGGCGTCGACCACCTCTTCTTCGAACACCACGCCACGGCGCTTCAGGTCCGCCACCGTAGCCTGGATATCGTCGCAGTAGAACGAGATATCGTGGGTGCCGGCGGGCTGGCCGTGAGTTCCGGCGGGATCGGCGGGATGCACCCCCATGTCCGCTTCCGGCAGGTCGAAGATCAGCCAGCCGCCGCCGACGTCGGTAAACGAGTCGAAGCCCAGCTTGTCGCGCAGGAACTCGCGCAACGCTTCCGGCTCAGACGAGAAGAACATCGTATGTACGCCCTTGATCATGGCAGCGCCCCCTGTTGGTTCTTGTTATCGGCCGGCGGCACCCGCAATCGCACCCGCGATCACCTCCGGTGTCGGCCGGCCGGTGTCCCGATTGGGTGCTATGATACGGGATCGCCGCCGCGGCGGGCGGCGAATGTCCAGTCTGCGAGGTATCAGGAATATGGGTGACGGCGCTAACGGCTTGGCCGAGACCTACCGGCGGGACGGATTCGTGTTTCCGATCGACGTGCTCAGCGAGGCCGAGGCACGGTCGATCCGCGCCGACCTGGAGGCGGCCGAGGCGGAGTTGGCGGACGATTCCGAGCGGAGTGGGCTCCTGCGCGGCAGCGTGAACCAACTGCTGCCGTCGTTCGACGCGCTGGTCCGTAACGAGAAGCTGCTGGCGGCGGTGGCCCAGGTGCTCGGGCCAGACCTCCTGGTGTGGAGCGCAAACCTGTTCACCAAGGAGGCGCAGTCGGCCAAGGTCGTTACCTGGCACCAGGACCTGACCTACTGGGGCCTGGACGACGTGGAGGAAACCACCGGCTGGGTGGCGCTGTCGCCGGCGACCATCGCCAGCGGCTGCATGCGGTTCGTGCCCGGCAGTCACCGGCGCCCAATCGTCCCGCACGTCGACACCTTCGCCGCCGACAACCAGCTTAGCCGCGGCCAGGAGATCGCCGTCGACGTGGACGAGGCCGATGGCGTGGCCGTGGAACTGCACACCGGCCAGGCCTCGCTGCACCACGGCCACCTGTTTCACGCCTCGGGTCCCAACGGTACCGACGACCGCCGCATCGGCGTGGCCATTCGCTACATCAAGCCCACAATGCGGCAGCGCACCGGCGAACGCTGGATGGTCCGGCTGGCGTGCGGCGAGGACCGCCACGGGCACTTCGACCTCGCTGATCCACCGCGGGGCCGGTTGCACGAGGCGGACTTCGAGCGCTGCCGGCGCGACGCCGCCGTCAGGCGCCGGACGCTGTTCGCCGGCGCCGACCCGAACCGCCACGCCCGGCGCACCTGACCCGGCGAGCGGGCCCGGTCGGGGCGTTCGGCATCGTCGATGCCGTTACGATCCGTAGTGGTACCGTGCCGCGATAAATCGCACGGTCGCTGTGTCGACTCGATAGACCAGACGGTGTTCCTGGTCGATGCGCCGGGACCAGGAGCCGGCGAGCTGTCCTCGGAGCGGTTCCGGTTTACCCGGTCCGCCGAAGGGGTCCCGGAGTACCGCTTCGATCAGTTTGAGGATGCGCAGCGCGCGCCGCCGGTCGGTGCGGACCCGGTGCTCCAATTCGTGCAGGCAGTTCTGGTCGAAGAGCGCATTCCGGCGGCGAGCCTCCCTCACGCGCCTTCGAGGCCGAGTCGTTCGCGGAGTTGTTCAATGCTGAGTGGAATGCCTTCCTCGGCGGCGGCACGGCGGTTGCCGTCCAACAGGCGCTGTGCATTCTTGGGAGAGCGGAGCAGGTAGGCGGTCTCCATCCACCCGGCAAGCTCACCGGCTGCAACCAGGGCGACCGGTTCCGCCCCACGCCGGCGAATCAGGATCGGTTCGCGGGTGTCGGTAACCTGATCCATAAGCGACGCCAAGTGGGCACGCGCATTGCTGTAGGTGGTTTCGTAGATCATCGGGAGTCCCTCTGGTACAGGAAAACGGTACAAGAAGCCGGCCTGCCTGTCAATCTCGACGTGTCGTACCAGCCCATGAGGCCGGCGTAGCGCGATCGCCTCGGCCGCCTGAAAGTAGGCATTCTCCTTGACCCCGATCACCGCGCCGCGGACCACTCGCGAGCCGCCGATGCCGCCCGTTACCCCCAGCACCACGATGATCTGCGGCAACCCCCGCCCCACCAGCGACATGATGGTGAGCAACAGCAGCAGCCCCGGGAACGCCATCCAGGCGTCGACGAAGCGCTGCATCGCCAGGTCGAGTCGACCGCCGAAGAATCCCGAGATGCCGCCGATCAGCACCGCCACCACGACGTTGACGGTGGTCGCCGCCAGACCGACGGTCAGCGATATTCGGGCCCCGAACACGAGGCGGCTCAGCAGGTCGCGTCCCAACTGGTCGGTCCCCAACAGGTACCGGTTGGAGGGCGCCTGCATCCGGTCCACGATATTGACTTCATCATGCGAGTAAGGCGCCAGCACATCGGCAAAGATCGCCACCAGGATCAACAGCAGGATGACCACCCCGGCGACGATGCTCAGTGGCTTCTCCTTGACCAGCCGGCGAAAGAAGTCAGTCATAGCGCTCCCTGGCATCGATGACGACCCCAACGATGATGCTTAACGGCTTGTCCCTGACCAGTCTGCGAAAGAAGTCAGTCATAGCGCTCCCTGGCATCGATGACGACCTCAACGATGATGCTCAACGGCTTGTCCCTGACCAGTCTGCGAAACAACTCAGTGATAGCGGACCCTCGGGTCCAAGAGCGCGTAGACCAGGTCGATGAGCAGATTGATCACCACCACCCCGGTGGCGAAGAACAGGTTGATGCCGGAGACCATCGGGTAGTCTCGGTCGTTGAGGGCATTCAGCAGTAGGCGCCCGAGCCCCGGCAGGTTGAAGATGTTCTCCATGATCACGGCGCCCCCGACCAGGATCGGCAACTGCAGGCCGATCAGGGACACCACCGGGATGAGTGCGTTCTTGACGGCGTGTCGGACCACCACGGTCCGCTCCCGCAAGCCCTTCGCCCAGGCCGTCCTGACAAAATCCTGCCGGAGCACCTCCAGCATCATGGTGCGCGTCATCCGCATGGTGGCGGCTGCCGAGGCCGTCCCCAGAATCAGGCTGGGGATGAAGAACACCGCCAGATTCCCCAGCGGGTCTTCGGTGAAAGAAACCAGCTCCAGCGGCGGCGCCCAGCCCCACCAGATTGCCGGGAAGATCATGACCATAATTCCCAGCCAGAAGTTCGGCGTGGCCAGGCCGATGATGGCGACCGACCGCCCCAGGAAGTCGGCAGCCGAATCGGTCTTCCGTGTCGCGGAGTGACCGTGCCGCCCCGTTGCGGCTCCGTTGCGCGTCGCACCTGGAGACGATAGAGTCAGTGCCGGAGCCTGGCTCAGGCTACAGTAGTGAGCACGCCACCCACGCACCCGCGCATTCCCTACGGTCAGGCCGACTTCAGGCGCATCCGCCGGAACCGGTGGCTGTACGTCGACAAGACCCGCTTCCTGCGGCGCCTGGAGCGGGAGGACTACGTCTTCCTGATCCGCCCGCGCCGGTTCGGCAAGTCGCTGTGGATCTCCCTGCTGGAGAACTACTACGACCGCTTCTGGGCGGACGACTTCGACGGCACCTTCGCCGGCACCGACATCGGGCGGAAGCCGACCGGGGAACAGAGCCGCTACGTCACCCTGCGCTTCAACTTCTCGGCGGTCAACGACAAGCTGGAAACGCTGGAGCGGGAGTTCGAAACGTACTGCATGATCGAACTCCGGGGCACGCTGCGTCGCCATCCCGACCTGTTTCCGGAAGCGGCGATGCGGGATATCCTCGCGCCGCCCTCCATCGCCACCAAGCTCTCCGAGTTGTTCCGGTACGCGGGCGACCATGAAATCCCGCTGTACGTGCTGATCGACGAGTACGACAACTTCGCCAACACGGTGCTGGCGTACCACGGCGCCGAGGCGTACCACTCGTTCACCCACGGCGGCGGCTTCTACCGCAACTTCTTCGCCACCCTGAAGTCCGGCGCGGACCGTAGCGGCGGCGGCCTGGAGCGGCTGTTCATCACCGGGGTGTCGCCGGTCACCATGGACGACGTGACCAGCGGCTTCAACATCGGCACCAACATCAGCCTGGAACCGGACTTCAACGAGATGGTCGGCTTCACCGAGCCGGAGGTACGGGACCTAGTGGAGACGTACCGAGCGCAGGGCGTGTTCAACCAGGACGCCGCTACGGCCATGGATATCATGGGTGAGTGGTACAACGGCTACCGCTTCGCCAGGGCGGCCGAGACCGATCTCTACAACACCGACATGGTGTTGTACTACCTGAAGCACTCGATGCCGAACCGAGAGGTGCCGGACGAACTGATCGACACCAACGTGCGCATCGACTATGGCAAGCTGCGCCACCTGCTGGTGACCGGGCGGCAACTGAACGGCAACTTCGACCTGCTGCGCGACGTCATCGGCGAGGAGCAGGTGGACACCCGCATTCGGCCCGGCTTTCCGCTGCAGGACCTCACCAAGCAGGAGAACTTCTTCTCCCTGCTGCACTACTTCGGGCTGCTGAGCATCCGCGACGTGGTGCAGCGGGTGCCGCGGCTGGCGATCCCGAACCAGACCGTGAAGCGGCTGATGTACGGCTACCTGCGCGACGCCTACCGCGACGTGGGGGTGTTCGCGGTCAACCTGTTCCGGTTCGAGCAGTTGATGATGCGGATGGCCAACGCGGGCGAGTGGCGACCGGTACTGGAGTTCCTGAGCGAGGCGATCGCGCGGCAGACCGGGATACTCGACTACATCAGTGGCGAGAAGGTCATACAGGGGTTCCTGGCCGCCTACCTGAGCGTGACCGACTACTACGTGTTCCGCTCGGAGGCGGAACTGGGCAAGGGCCATGCGGATATCGCGCTGGAGCCGCTGATCGCCCGCTACCCGCATCTGCAACGCGGCTACCTGATCGAGCTGAAGTATCGCGCGCGTTCCGAGTCGGCGGATCAGGCCGCGGTCACGACGGCGGTCGAGGAGGCGCAGGCGCAGCTCCTGCGGTATCTGGCGGACGAGCGTCTGGCGCGGCAGTTTCCGGGCGTGCGCTTTACCGGTTTGGTCGTGGTCTTCCACGGCTGGGAACTGGTGTACTGCGACGCCGTGCGGCGGTGAGCGGGCCCTCTCGCCCTGCCAATCAGACCGGCATGGTTCGATTGGTGTAGGCGCGTCCGGCGGCGGCGAAGTCCGGGCTCGGGCAGGTGAAGACCTGGCCGCCGCGGTCGATCATGGCAGGAAGGTTGTCGATGACGTGGGTCCAATGGAAGGCCACGCCATGCTCGCGGCACGCCGCCTGCACGCGCCGGTCGAGTTCTACCATTTCGTCCGGCCAGGGATCGGGCAGGTTGCGGTAACCGAGCGAGAGGCTCATGTCGCCCGGTCCCATTTCGGCGTATCCGATGCCCGGCACGGCCAGGATCTCCTCGATATGCGGAATCGCGGCGCGCGACTCGATCTTGACCCCGAGCAGAAGTTCGCCGTCGGGGTTCAGCGGCCACGGATCCGCCTTGGCGAGGTAGGTGGCGCGGTCCACGCCCCAGATGTGGGCGGCGCTGCGCTCCGAC
The DNA here is from genome assembly GCA_028821475.1 of Spirochaetaceae bacterium. Lineage (GTDB taxonomy): Bacteria > Spirochaetota > Spirochaetia > SZUA-6 > Bin103 > Bin103. The sequence goes on along the minus strand of JAPPGB010000083.1, from coordinate 69,686 downwards.
CCGACGCCGCGCATGCCCACGCCAAGACCGGCGCCGACGCCCAGCCGGTTGACCGGGTAGCGGCACGCCTCCACGAATGCGCGTACCGCGTCCGCGGTGGTGGCCTGACACAGCATGATGCCGTGCGCGCCACGGCCCAGGATCTGCTGAAACTGCCACAGGTTGGCCCACACCACCTCGCGTGAGTAGCCGCCCACCGGCGCCTCCACGATGATCGGCGGCGTGCGGTGGCCGCTGGCGGTAGGGCCGCCGTCTGCCAAGCCGCCCAGGTATAGCTGCAGCCCGGCCAGGTCGTACGCGCCATGCTCGAACCCGACGTTGATGTAGTCGGCCCAGGTGGCGGCGTCGACCGTGCCCTGTTCGTGGGTCAGGACCGGGCTGTCGTGCGCGGTCAGGGCGGCGGCGGGCCGCCTGTCGGCGGTCCAGGGCGAGCCGGTGTGGCCGCCGGTATAGTAGATCGGTTGCCCCCCGGCCAGGAGCTCGATGGCTCGGTTGATGCGTTGTGCCATGCCGCGCTGAGTGTATCAGGTTGCCGCGGCTGGGAGCACGGCTACTGCCAGCGGTCGATGTGGACGATCTCCATGGCAGGCGGACGCGCGGCGGGCCGCCACTCGCCGCCGGTGGTGTAGGCGACCGGCAGCAGGCACACCTGAAGCACGTCGTCCGGCAGGCCCAGCAAGTCCGCGGCCTCGCGCTCGGCGCCCAGGTGCACGGTGGTCAGCACGGAGCCGAGACCGCGCGCCCGCAGCGCGAGCTGAAACGACCACACGGCCGGGAAGATCGAGCCGTAGCGGCCGGCGAGGTTGGCGTTGGTGGGCTGTTCCGGCCAGCGCCCGCTGATACAGGGGATGACGTGCACCGGCACGCGCGCGAGCCGTTCCATCAGAAACAGGGCTGAGGCGTACACGCGGCGCGTCTGCGCGGCGCCCGCGCCCGCCAAGCCCTGGCGCAGAGCCGACTCTCCGGCGCGCCGGTAGATTTCCGCGAGCGCGGCGCGGGTGGCGGCATCCTCAACCACGATCCAGCGCCAGCCCTGGGCGTTGCCGCCGGTGGGCGCCTGCTGCGCCAGGCGGATGCAGTCGAGGATCACGCTGCGCTCCACCGGTCGGTCGTAGTCCAGCCGGCGGCGCACTGCGCGCGTGGTGGTAAGCAGGTCATCCACCACCTGGAGATCGAGTGTATTGGGTACAGGGGCCACGATCACCTCCGATAGGCGCTACCCGATTCGCTGTAGGGGGCAGCTTGCCATGAAGGGCAGTCTACGGATTCCGCGCGGCGCGCGCCACGCCCCACCGCAACCGGCAACCTCCGGCGCGCGGGTTGAAGCGCCAGCGCCCGCCCGCCCATTGCATGGTGACATGAGCGACGTGACGACGTATTGCGGTGTACGGATCACCGTGGAGGGAGTAGGATGGTGGCTGTGGCAGTAGCCTTCGACACACTCAAGGCGGCCACTCGGCTGCAGAAGGAAGCAGGTTTCGATGAAACCACGGCGCGGGTGCTGGTGTCGACCTTTGCCGAGGGTATGGTCGAGAACCTCGCCACCAAGGACGATATCGCGGCTCTCCGACGCGAGATTGCTACTCTTGCCACGAAGGAAGAACTCGCGGTGCTGCGTAGCGAGGTAGCCACGAAGGAAGAACTCGCGGCGCTGCGTAGCGAGGTAGCCACGAAAGAAGAACTCGCGGTGCTGAGCAGCGAGGTAGCTGCCGAGGCAGATATTGCGAAACTCGCAACCAAGGAAGGGATCTCCTCCCTTGCCACCAGGGTGGAACTTGAGACGCTACGCGGCGAGATGAAGGAGATGGGAGCCAGCCTGCGCGCCGAGATCGGCAAGGTGCAGGAGCGGATGACGGTACGCCTGGGGGGTGCTATCGCTGCGGCCGTGGCAGTACTCGTTGCCGTAGACAAGCTGCTGTAAGCGAACGTACGCGCCGGCAGCTCAGCGGCGGTCAATTGAGCGAAACGTGGGGTGCTTCGGCGGGCCGGATCCTGGTAGGGTGGCGGCGCGTCATGATCAGGATCGGGATCGATACCGGGGGCACGTTTACCGATTTGGTGGCGTTCGACCCCGAGGGCGGACGGCTGGCGTTCCACAAGGTGGCCTCCACGCCGGACGACCCGGCGCGTGCGATCGTTCGCGGCGCCGACGAGATTGTCGCGCGCGTGGGGGCGCCCCCGGACCAGGTAGAACTGCTCATCCACGGTACCACGGTGGCGACCAACGCGGTGCTGCAGCGCGCCGGGGCGCGCGTGGCGCTGATCACCACCGCCGGCTTCCGCGACGTGCTGCAGATCCAGCGCCAGGACCGCCCGCGGCTGTACGACCTGCGCGGGCGCCGCACCCGCCCGCTGGTGCCGCGCGCGCTACGTTTCGAGTTGCGCGAACGCGTGCGCTACGACGGCAGTGTGCAGACCCCGGTCGACCGCGAGCAGCTCAACGACGTGATCGACCGGTTGCATCGGGAGCGGGTCGAGGCGGTGGCGGTGGGCTTGCTGCACAGCCACGTCAACCCGGCACACGAGCGCGAGGCGGGCCGGGTGCTAGCCGAACACCTGCCGGGTGCCGTGGTGTGTCTTTCGCACGAGTTGTCCGGCGAGCAGGGCGAGTACGAGCGATTCAGCACCTGCGTCATGAACGCATTCGTGCAGCCGGTGGTCGGGCGCTACCTGGAACGGCTCGAGCAAGGGCTGGCGGACCAGGGCATCGCGGCACCGTTGTTCGTCATGAAATCGAGCGGCGGCGTAATGTCGGCGCGCTCCGCCGGCCGCCGCGCGGTGGAGACGGTAATGTCGGGGCCCGCGGGCGGCATCGTGGCAGGCGCCGCCACCGCCCGCTCGGCCGAGGGTTGCCGCAACCTGATTACCGCGGATATGGGCGGCACGAGCTTCGATGTCGGAGTGGTACACGAGGGCGAAGTGGCGTTCGCTCGCGACACCGAGATGGGCGGTCTGGCGATCAGCGTACCGATGCTGGACATCCACTCGGTGGGCGCGGGCGGCGGCAGCGTCGGCTGGATCGATGCCGGCGGCGCGTTGCGCGTCGGCCCGCGGTCGGCGGGCGCCGCGCCGGGACCGGCGTGCTACGGCACGGGAGGCAGCGAGCCGACCGTGACCGACGCCAACCTGGTGCTGGGGCGGCTGGGGGAGGAGTCGCTGCTCGGCGGCGGCATGACGGTCGATCGGGAGGCGGCGCGGCGCGCCATTCACGACCGGCTGGCCGCGCCGCTGGGGTTGAGCGTGGAGCAGGCCGCCGAAGGGATGATCCGGGTGGTCAACGCGGCGATGACCGCGGCAATCGGCAAGCTGACCGTGGAACGGGGACATGACCCGCGCGAGTTCGTCTTGTGCCCATTCGGCGGCGCCGGCCCGCTGCACGGCGCCGAACTGGCCGCCGAACTAGGCATCGAACGCACCGTCGTGCCACTCGCGCCAGGCGTGAATTCCGCCGGCGGTCTGCTGATGACCAACCTGCGCGAGGACCGCCTGGCCACATTCGTGCGCCGGTTGGACCGCACCAGCGCCACCGAGTTGGACGAGGTGTTCAAGGAGCTGGAGCGGAGCGCGCGCGAGCGGCTGCGGTGGTCCGCCAACGGCGCCGGGGGGGTGCGCCTGGCGCGTGCCCTCGGCCAGCGCTACCTGGGCCAGCGCTATGAGCTGCCGGTGGCGGTGGCATCGGGCCCGCTCGAGTTGGACCGGATCGCCGAGCAGTTTCACGCCGAGCACGAGCGCACGTACGGCTACGCCCGTCGCGATCATCCGGTCGAGACGCACAGCGCCTGGGTGTCGGTCGAGGTCGACCTGCAGCCGTTGCAGCTGCCAACTGTACCGTCCGCGACCAGCAGCCCGGAGCCGGCGGCGGCGCGGCAGGCGGTCTTTGGGGGCCGGCGCCGCGAGACGCCGATCTACCACCGGGACGCGCTGGCCGCGGGAGCGGTGCTGACCGGTCCGGCGATCATCGAGCAACTTGACGCCACCACGGCGCTGTGGCCGGGCCAGCGCTTGGAGGTGGATGGCCACGGCCACCTCGTGCTCGGCCCGATGGAGCGCGCCTCGTGAGCGCGCCGCGGCGCATCGATCCGGTAACGCTGGAGATCATGCGCAACCGCTGGAAGGGGATCGCCGAGGAGTGCTGCGCGGCGCTGGTGCGCGCCAGCCACTCCACCAACATCAAGGACCGCCGCGACTGCTCGGCGGCGCTGGCGCTGCCGAACGGCGAGATCGTGGCGCAGGCCGAGGTGGGCACACCGCTGCACCTGGGCGTGATGCCGGGCGTGATCCGCGCCGTCCTGGCGCGCTACCCGGTGCAGCAGATGCGGCCCGGCGATGTCTACGGCACCAATCTGCCGTATCCGGAGGGGCCGGGCCATCTGCCCGACCTGTCGCTGGTGTCGCCGATCTTTCACGACGGACAGCCGGTCGCGCTCGCCGCCTCCACCGCCCACCACGTCGACATGGGCGGCTACGCGCCCGGCAGCATGCCGTTCGGCGTCACCGAGATCTACCAGGAGGGGCTGCAAATCCCGCCGCTGCCGCTGGTACGGGAGGGGCGCTTCGACGACAACCTGCTGCGCCTGATCGAGCAGAACGTGCGCACCGAGTACGAGGTGCGCGGCGACCTGATGGCCCAGTACGCGGTGGCCAGGAAGGCCGAGCAGCGGGTCGCCGAGCTCCTTGAGCACGTCGACGCCGGCGAGGTGGTACGGTACATGGAGGAGATTCTCGACCACGCCGAGCGCTGCATGCGCGCCGGCATCGCGGAACTGCCGGACGGCACCTACCGGTTCGAGGATTTCCTGGACGACGACGGCGTGACCGACGAACCGGTGAAGATCGCCGTGGAAGTGCGCATCACCGGCGACGAGCTGACCGCCAACTTCACCGGCAGCAGCCGGCAGGTGCTCGGCCCGCTCAACGCGCGCATCAGTGCCGCACAGGCCGCGGTCTACTACACCTGCAAGGCGGTGATCGACCCCGACCTGCCCACTTGCGCCGGCTCCTACCGCCCGATTCACGTGCACGCTCCCGAGGGCAGCATCCTGCAGGCGGCCTATCCGGCGGCGATCGGCCAAGCCAACATCCTCACCGATCAGCGCGTGGTGGACGTGCTGATGGGCGCGCTCGCGCAGTGCGTGCCGGAGCGGGTGTGCGCCGCCTGCAGCGGCGAGATGAATCTGATCAACATCGGCGGCATCGACAGCCGCCCCGGGCCCAGCGAGGGGATCTACTACAACTACGTGGAGACCTACGCCGGCGGCCAGGGCGCTTGCCACGACCTGGACGGCGACGACGGCGTGCACACGCACCTGACCAATACCCGCAACGCCGCCGTGGAGGTGATCGAGAGCACCTACCCGCTGGAGGTGGTGCGCTACGGCCTGCTGCCCAACACCGAGGGCGCCGGCACCTTCCGCGGCGGCTGCGGCATGATGCGCGAGCTGCGCTGCCTGGCCGAGCGCACCGTGGTCAGCATGGGCTCCGACCGCCGCCGCTTCACGCCCTGGGGCCTGGACGGCGGGCACCACGCCGCCGGGGCGCACGCCTACGTCACTTCGCCGGACGGCAGCGTACGCGAGGTGCCGACCAAGGTGGTGGCGGAGCTGGGCCGGGGCGACCTGTTCTGCGTCGAGACCCCCGGTGGCGGTGGCTGGGGTGACCCGAAACAGCGCCCCGCCGGGGCGGTAGAGCACGACGTGGAAGAGGGCCTGGTCAGCGAACAGCGCGCCCGCGACGTGTACGGCGGCGATGGCTGACGGCGCCGCGCCGGATACCGGAGCGGTCTACGCGCCGGCGATGCGCGGCATCGGCAGCGGTTCCCGGCCCAGCTCCGCGTGCAGCAGCTTGCGGATCAGGTCGTTCTTCAGTTCGCGCGCCGCCGGTACGTTCCACAGGTTGCGGACCTCGTGCGGGTCGGCGGCCAGGTCGAACAGCTCGCCGTAGTCGCGGTTGTAGTAGACGGTCAGCTTGTAGCGCTCGTCGATGAAGGTGCGCAGGTGGATGGTGGTGGGCTCGTGGCGGTTCTCGACCAGGACGTGGTCGCGCAGGCTCTCTCGTTCGCCGTACCAGACGTCTGTCTGGTCTACGCCGGTCATCGCGGTCGGGACGGGAATCCCGGCCGCCGACAGGAACGACGGCGCGAAGTCGACCAGCGATTGCAGGGCGGGGGAGCGGCGGCCGGCCGGGACGCGGCCCGGCTGCGCCACGATCAGCGGCACCCGCACCAGGTCCTCGTAGTGGAACGGGCCCTTGGCGGTGAGGCCGTGCTGGCCGAACAGGTGGCCGTGGTCGGAGGTGAACACCACCAGCGTGTCGCCGGCCAGTCCGAGCTCGTCCAGGCGGTCCAGGATGCGTCCAATCTGGCGGTCCATCAGGCTCACCATCCCGTAGTAGCAGGCGATGTCCCTGGCCAGTTCCTCCCGGTCGTGCAGGTGCGATGTGAAGCCGTGCAGGCCGCGGCCGCTCTCCCGCCACGGTGAGAAATCGGGATCCGCGGTCTGGGTGAGCCGGAAGTGCGGCGGGTTGGCGTCGTGCTCACCGGGCACCATCGCCGGCACGGTCACCGCGCCCGGGTCGTACATCCGGTCCCACGGCTCGGGAACGAGGTACTTGGGGTGCGGGTCGAAGAAGCTGGCCCACAGGAAGAACCGCTCCCCGCTCTGCGCGTAACCCTGCAGCAGGTCGCAGGAGCGTTCGGCGATCCAGGTCCCGTAGTGGTAGCGTTCGGGGATCTCCCAGGTGCGCTGCTGGCGGTCGTTGGTGCCGGTGGGCGGGCGGAAGTAGTCGCGCCAGCCGGTCAGCCCGTGGTCTTCCATCCACAGCGCGTAGTGCTGGCCGACGTGCGCCTCGTCGGTGTGGTTGCGGGCCAGCTCGACGTGCTCGAAGCCGTAGAACGGGCCGTGGAAGCGCCGCCAGAACGCCAGGTCCTGCAGCGTGGGGTAGGCTTCCAGGGACGGGAACTCGGCAGTCCCCGCCAGCGGCTGGAAGTGCGCCTTGCCGACCAGCGCGGTGCGCACGCCCGCGGCCTGCAGATCCTCGCCGACGGTGTGCTCCGACTCCAGCAGCTTGGTGCCCAGCGACCAGGCGCCGTGCTGGCTCGGGTACTTGCCGGTGATGATCGAGGCGCGCGTCGGCGTGCAGGTGGGGTTGGGGCAGTAGGCGCGGCTGAACAGCGTGCCCTGCGCCGCCAGGCGGTCGAGGTTGGGCGTGCGTATCTCGCCGTTGCGGCATCCCAGGGTGTTCCAGTGCTGCTGGTCGGACGTGATGAGGAGGATGTTGCGTGCGCGGGCCGTCATGGCGCGCATCATAGGACCGCCGCGGCCAGCCGCGCCATCGCCGGCGGTTGCCGAGCAGCGGGCAGCGCGATAGGGTGGCAGGCATGGCAACGGATACGCTGGTCAGCGCGACCACGAATGGCGCCGCCGTCGGTACCGGACCGCTGACCCAGGCGGCCGTGGCGTTCTACCACGAGCACGGCTATCTGCGGATCGAACAGGTGTTCACGCCCGCCGAGAGCCAGGCGCAGGCGGACGACCTCGACCGGCTGGCGCGCGAGTGGGCGACCGTGGACAAGCGCTGGAGCGGCCCCTGGCGCAAGGTCTACATGGACGAGGAGACCGAGAAGAAGGCGAGCCTGGAGGCGATGCACGAGTTGCACTGCTACTCGCAGCCGTGGCTGGCGGCGGTGACCAATCCGAAGCTGGTGGCGTGCCTGGTGCAGCTCCTGGGGCCCGACATCGAGCTGCACCACTCGGTGATGCACAACAAGCCGCCCGGAGGCCAGCCGTTTCCGATGCACCAGGACCACCCATTCTACCCGCACGACGACGGCCGCTACGCCGACGTGCTGGTGCACCTGGACGACACCTGCCACGACAACGGCGAGATCCGCTTCCTGGCCGGCTCGCACAAGCAGGGGCCGCTGCCGCACATCACGGGCACCGACGAGGAGCCGTCGGCGCCGCACCTGCCCACCGACCGGTACCGGCTCGCCGACTCGGTCGCGGTGCCCGCCAGGCGCGGCGACGTGGTGGTGTTCAGCTACTACACCGTGCACGGCTCCTACATCAACGCCACCGACCGCACCCGGCGCATGGTGCGGGTCGGCTACCGGCACCCGCACAACGGCCAGAGCAACGGCAGAAACACCGGGGTCTCCAACCTCATGGTGGCCGGCTACCGCGAGCGCCGCGGCGAGGAACCGCTGCTGTCGTAACCCGGGTTCGTCCGCGTTGACCCTGCCCGCGGTCTCGCTTAGCGTCTTGAGGGCATGAACGTCGTATGCATCTGCCTCGACACCTTTCGTGCCGACATCGTCGGCGAAGGCAGGCGTTACAGCCACGCGCAAACACCCAATCTCGATGAGTTCGCCGCCGGCAGCGTCCGGTTCACGCGCGCTTTCGGCGAGTGCCAGCCCACCCTGCAGATACGGCGCGGACTGTTCACCGGCCAGCGCAGCTTCCCGTTCCGCTACCACCACGACCGCCGCGGACTGTGGCCCCACCTGCCCGGGTGGCACAAGATCCCGCCCGGCCAGGAAACCCTCGCCGAGGTGCTGCTCGCGCGTGGCTACCTCACCGCGCTGATCGCCGACACCTATCACATGTTCAAGCCGACGGTGAACTTCTCGCGCGGCTTCGCCCACCTCGACTTTGTCCGCGGGCAGGAAACGGACAACTGGAAGAGCGGCGACCCGCGGCTGATCGAGGAGCAACTGCGCCGCCACGTGCGCGAGCCGATCGACTGGCCGCGCCACGCATCCCTGGTCAACTACCTGCTCAACCAGCGTCACCGCACGTCGGAGGATGACTACAGTTGCGCGCGCGTGTTCCGCGCCGCGTGCGACTGGCTGCAGGACAACCACACCATGGCGCCGTTCTTCCTGTGGATCGACAGCTTCGACCCGCACGAGCCGTTCGATCCCCCCAAGGCATACGCCGACCTCTACTGCCCCGGCTACGACGGCAAGGACTTCATCGTGCCGCCGGCGGTATGGGAAGGCGGCAACCCCGCCGAGGAAGAGCTGCGCCGCATCGAGGCGCTCTACCTGGGCGAGGTCACGTTCGTGGACAAGTGGGTGGGCGTGCTGCTGAACAAGCTCGACGAGTTGCGGCTGTTCGACGACACGCTGGTGATCTTCCTGACCGACCACGGCACGCAGCTTCGCGACCGGGGCGGCTTCGGCAAGTCGGCGAAACAACTGCATCCGTTCAATACCCAGTTGAACCTGTGCGTGCGCCATCCCGGCGGGCCGGCGGACCGCGACGTCACCGCGCTGGTGCAGAACCACGACCTGATGCCGACCATCCTGTCGCTGCTGGAGATCCCCTGCGGCTGGACCGACGGCGAGGACCTGTGGCCGCTGGTGACCGGCGAGAAGGCCGCGATCCGGGAACGGATCATCACCGGCTGGGCCGAGATGGGGACCGTCGGAGGTGCGCGCGGTCGGGCGAGCGTGCGCGACGACCGCTGGAACTACTGCACGGCGGTCGGCTACGAGGACGAGGAGGGCGACGAGCTGTTCGACCTGAGCCGCGACCCGGAGGAGCGCCGCAACGTCGCCGCCGAGCACCCCGGAGTGGTCGCCGGCTGCCGCGCCGAACTTGAAGGTCTGATCGGCCAGCCGCTGCCCGGCACCATGGTCGAGCACACCGGCACGCGGGTGGGGCCGATGGTCGAATGGCTGAACCGCAAGCTGCGCGAGATGTAGCGCCGCGCGGTGCGGCCTGCCGGCGTTGACGGTCCTACAGGCCCCAGCGTTTGCGCGACTGGGCCATGGGGACGAGCGCGCTCGCGTAGTGGCCGCCGGGGGAGCGTCCGGCCCAGCGTTCGTCCATCGGCTCGGAGGCGGGCTGAAAGCGCACATCGCAACTGATCCGGAAGCGGTTGGTGGTGTTGGTGGTGGAGCCGTGCAGGGTGTACAGCCCGAAGGTGACGACGTCGCCGGCGCGCACGTCGGCGGTGAGCCAGCGGCCGCCGAACCGGTCCGAGATCTCCTCCGGATCCTCGCTGAACCAGCCCTCGGTGCGGTCGCGGTCCACGTCGGTGCGGCCGTAGGTCTCTCGTATGCGGGCGAAGCTGTCCAGGCGGTGCGACGCGTCGCACACGGCCAGCGTGCCCTGCGCGATCGGGATGTCGCCGAACGGGATCCACACCGTGTTCACGCGCTCGCTGCCGCGGCCCATGTACACCACGTCCATGTGCGACCCGGTGAACTGCTCGTTGCCCACCGCCCGCAGCCACTTGAACCCGAAGGTGGCCGGCTCCTCGCCGTAGAAGCGGCGGTAGAACGACTCCAGCTCCGGCCCTTCGAGCACGCGCAGCACCTCCGGGCGGTGGGCGGCACGGCCTACGCCGATGCTCCGGCCGGCGCGCGGCATCACCCCCTCCATCAGCGGCGTTCCGGCGACCAGCGCGTCCCGCTCCCGCAGGCGCTCCAGCACCCCGCGGCGCGCCTCCAGCACCGCGTCGCGGTCGATCAGTCCACGGATCCACAGGTAGCCGTCCGCGGCGATGCGCCGGCGCAACTCCGCAACGTCATGCAGCGCATCGGTGCTGTCGCGCAGATAGCCGAACCGCGCACTCGGCAACTCCATCCGCTTGCGTTGAAACTCCACCAGCATGCCGGCGTCACGGTCTCACGTGCGTCGCGTTTTGCATAGCGCCGGCCGGCTTCCCAGACTCGCAATCCGCCCGCAGTCAGTTCAGTTCGTCGAGGGCGAGGGTGAAGCTGTGCACGAACTCGCGCATGAAGTAGTCGACCTCGGGCTGTCCCAGATCCGCGATCTCCCGCTCCAGACTGTCCTTGGCCTTGGCGAACTCCTGGTTGCCGGCCTTCAGCTCTTCCAGGCACTTGGTGTAGGCGCTGACCTTGTCGGCGGCTTTCACCAGCTCCCAGGCGTCCGCGTCGCCCGCCTCCCGGAACAGCACCGAGCGGTAATCGGGCTGCAGCTCGCGCGGAATCATGTCCCACAGCTTGCGGCTCGCGACCTGCTCGATGTGCGAGTAGGCGCGGCTGATTTCCGGGTTGAAGTACTTCAACGGGCTCGGGAAGTCGCCGGTAATCACCTCGCTTACCTCGTGAAACACGGCCAGCACCATGACCCGCTCGGGATCGAGGCTGCCGGCGAACAGGCGGTTGCGGATCAGCGCAAGCGCATGCGCGATCATCGCCACCTGCAGGCTGTGTTCCTGGATGTTCTCGACCTGGGTGTTGCGCATCAGGCCCCACCGGTGGATGAACTTCATCCGCGACAGGTAGGCAAAGAAGTGGCTGTTGTTCGGCATGCGACCGGGCCGCTCGGATCAGGCCCTCACGTGGCGCGCTACCGGTACCATTCGGCCCGCAACCCGTCGCGCTGCGTGTCCACCAGCGCCAGCGTACCGCCGCGCAGGATCGGGCTGTTGACCATGTTCCAGATGACGGGGTGGGCGAAGAAATAGCTGCCCGCTCCGATCGCCACTACCTTGGGGCTGTTCATACCGGCCCGAGTCTATACCACTCACCGCCGATTGTGTGCGCGCCGGCGACACCGCCGCCGGCGCCGACTACACCACGCAGGCGGCGACCGGTTCGCAGGTGCGGCAGCGTTCCCGCACGTTGCGTTTATGCACGTTCTCGGGCACGGTTCAGGCAATGGGAGCCCGATCTCGGAAGCGGAGCAGTTCCCGGTACCGCGGCTGCGCCGGCGTCCTGCGGGCGTGGGCAGCCGCCGGCGGCTTGCTGCTCGCCGGGGCATCGATCGGCACCGCCGACGCTGACTGCGCGACCGGGCTGGCGGTTGCCGATCCGCACGGCAATCCCGGTCTGCTGGCGGATTGCTCGGCGCTGCTGGCGGCGAGCGAACGGTGGAGCGGCGGTGGCGGGCTGAACTGGAGCCCGCAACTGCGGCTCGCCGAGTGGGACGGCGTCACGGTGGATGCGTCGGTCATGCGCGTGGCCCACGTGTCGCTGCCGTGGCAGCGGCTGGAGGGCGGCATCCCGGTGGAGCTGGGCCGCCTCTCCGAGCTGGAGCGGCTCGACCTCGCCCACAACCGGCTCAGCGGCCGCATCCCCGCTGCGCTGGCCGCCCTGTCCGACCTCGAGCTGCTGGACCTCTCCCACAACGAGTTGAGCGGAGCGATCCCGGGCGAGTTGGGACTCCTCGCCGACCTGGAGACGCTGGATCTCGCCGGCAACGCGCTGACCGGGAGCATACCGCCCGAACTGGGCGGCCTTGCCGACCTGGAGGTGCTCGACCTGCGCTACAACGAGCTGAGCGGAGTCATTCCGGGCGAACTGGGCGCACTCGCCGACCTGCAGACACTGTCCCTGTCCGGCAACAAGCTGAGTGGGAACATTCCCGGCGCCATTGGCCGCCTGGCCGAGTTGGAGAGCCTCGACCTCAGTTACAATCGGCTGAGCGGGCCGATTCCGGCCGATCTCGGCAGTTTGTCCGACCTTGAGCGGCTCGATCTCGCGGGCAACGTGCTCAGCGGACCGATACCGGACCGATTGGCCGGACTCGCCAGCCTGGAAGCGCTGGACCTGTCCGCCAACAAGCTGGACGGCGGAATCCCGCCCGTCATGGTCCGCGACCTGACCCGGCTCGAGGTGATGAACCTTGCCGACAACGACCTCGAAGGTGTCGTTCCGGCGTCGCTGCGCGGGCGCGTCGATCTTGTTCTCGATCTGTCCGGCAACCCGTCCCTCGTCGCCGCAGGCGGGCAGGCGGAGGAGATGCGCGGCGGCGAGTCGGAGCCGCGGGACACTCGCCTCCTGGAGTGGGTCGGCGCTTCGCACCGCATCAGAATCGACCAGCTCGACAGCATGCCGCGCTATGCTTCCTGGCAGGTGGAAACCTCACCGGATGACGACCCCGACCTGTTGTTGGGCGACGGCAGAGTGATCCAGGAGGTGGGCGGCCGCGCCGCGCTCTACTACCTGTTCAGCACCGGGGCATACCGGTACGTCGTCCTCGACAACAGCGACGACGCGCGGGAACCACGCGGTGGGTGCCTGTTCGTGTACCGGAGCCGCGAGCGGATCAGGGCGGAGCCGATCCGTCGCGTGCATTCCGACACGGCTGCCGAGTCCGCGGCCGGCTGGTGCGACATCGACATCGGCGCCAAGATCGAGCGCTGGCTCGCGGAGCCGGAGTAGGCGAGTAGGCGTGGCTGGCTTGAGTGTATCGGTGACCAGGCCGCTCAGGCGGTGCCGAAGATGCGCTGCAACTCGTAGGGTGCGGTGACTTCGAGCTGGTCGTAGGTGCACTCGGCCGGGTTCTTGTCCGGGCGCCAGCGGAGGAACTGGGCAGTGTGGCGCAGGCGGCTGCCCTGCCGCACGCCCTGGCGTGGGCTCAGGTGCATGTGATCGTAGCTCACCTCTACCACCAGTTGCGGGCGCAACGGCACCCAGCTCAGGTCCTTGCCGGTGCTCCAGCGGCTCACCGCGCCCGGTCTGCGCTGCGCGCCGGCGCCGGTCCAGCCTTGCCACGGATGGTCTTCATCCGCCGTCCGGTAAGGACGCAGCTCCTCCACGAGCGCGCGCCGGCGGACCGCGGTAAAGCTCCCGACCACGCCGATATGGTGCAGCCGGCGCTGATCGTCATACAGCCCGAGCAGCAACGAGCCGACGCGTTCCTCGGGCGCTCCGCGATGCCAGCGCAGTCCGGCCACCACGCAGTCGGCGGTGCGGCGGTGCTTGACCTTCAGCATGGGGCGCTTTCCCGCCAGGTATGCGCCGTCGGGATCCTTGGCCATGACACCGTCCAGGCCGGCGCCTTCGAAGCGCCGGAACCAGTCCTCCGCCTCGCCGCGGACGGCCGTGATCGGCGTGACGTGCAGCGGTGGGCGGGCCGCCGCGAGCAGGCGTTCCAGCCGCTCGCGGCGTGCGCGGAACGGCGCCTCGGTCAGGTCGAGTCGGTCGTGGCACAGCAGATCCCACACCACCAGGGACGCGGGCGTCTTGTCGGCCAGCATCGCCACGCGCGACGCGGCCGGATGGATGCGCGCCTGCAGGGTCTCGAACTCCAGTCCGTCGGCACCCGCGATGACCAGCTCGCCGTCGACCGCGCAGCGCTCCGGAAGCTGTGCCAGCAGCGGCGCCGCCAACTCGGGGAAGTAGCGGTTCATCGGCTTGAGGTCGCGGCTCTGCAGCAGCAACTCATCCCCGTTGCGAAATACCAGGGTGCGGAACCCGTCCCACTTCGGCTCGAACAGCCACCGGTCGCCGTCCGGGATGCCGTCCACCCGCTTGGCCAGCATGGGACGCACCGGCGGCGGAACCGGCAGGGACTGCAGCGACGAGTCGGATCGACCGGAATCGGGCATCAGCACCCGGTTACAGCGACGCTGCTACCAGGTCCCCGATCGCGCTGGTGGAGTGGCCCATCCGGCCGGCGGACATGCTGCTCATCCTGGGGGTGGTCTTGCCGATGGCGGCATCCACCCGCTGCCCGGCGCGCACCAGGTTGTCGAGGCCCTTCTGCTCGCCGATCACGCCCAGCAGCATGCCCATGGCGGCGATGGCGGCGATCGGATTGATCACGTTCCTGCCCGTGTACTTGGGGGCCGAGCCGCCCATGCACTCGAACATGCTGCAGCCGCCGGGGTCGGGGTTGATGTTGCCGCCGGCGGACACGCCGAGTCCGCCCTGAATCATCGCCCCGAGATCGGTGATGATGTCGCCGAACATGTTCGGCACCACGATGGTGTCGTAGTACTCGGGGTTCTTGACGAACCACATGCAGGCGGCGTCGATGTGGTTGTAGTCGCGCGTGATGTCCGGGAACTCCGCTTCGCCCACCTCGTGGAAGGCGCGCTCCCACAGGTTGGCCGCGAACGTGAGCACGTTGGTCTTGTGCACCAGGGTAAGCTGCTTGCGGTCGTTGCGGCGCCGGCAGTGCTCGAATGCCCAGCGCAGGCAGCGGTCGGCGCCGAAACGGGTGGCGATCATCTCCTGGGTGGCGATCTCCTGCGCGGTGTGCTTGCGCAGAAAGCCGCCGGCGCCGCAGTACAGGTCCTCGGTGTTCTCGCGGATCACGTCGAAGCGGATGTGCTCCGGTCCCTTGTCCTTGAGCGGGCAGTCCACGCCGGGATAGAGCTTGACCGGGCGCAGGTTGATGTACTGGTCGAGCTGGAAGCGAATCGACAGCAACAGGCCCTTCTCCAGGATGCCCGGCGCCACCTCCGGGTGCCCGATGGCTCCCAGGTAGATCGCGTCGAACTGTCGCAGCTCGTCGATCTGCCGTTCGGTGATCACCTCGCCGGTGGCCAGATAGCGGTCGCCGCCGTAGTCGAAGTCGACCCGCTCGAAGGTGACGCCTTCCAGGGGGGCGACCGCCTCCAGCACCTTGCACGCCTCGGCGGTGACCTCGGGGCCGGTGCCGTCGCCGGGGATAACTGCCAATTTGATGGTTTCGGACATAGCTTTGGTTGTGCTCCGTAATCGAGTGGGGTAAGGGCGTCGCGAATATAAGGGCCGCTCCGGCAGAGCGACAATGACCGCGCGGGCGGGCGTTCCGGGAAGCGGCCGGCGGAGATGGTGCAACGGCGGCGCTGCGTGTATCGTGTGCAGCGTGGCGCAGCGTACAGAGGGCTACGACGTAATCATCGTCGGCGCCGGGGCGTCCGGGGCGGTGCTGGCGGCGCGGCTCAGCGAGGATCGGGGTCGCCGCGTGCTGCTCCTGGAGGCGGGCCCCGACTTCCCCGACGGGAGGCTGCCGGACGAGATCCGCTACGGCTACGGGCGTGACCGCGACCTGTGGGCGCGGGCATTCGGGTTGGATACCGCGTTCGGCTGGGGCTACCGGGCGCGCGCCACGAGCCGTCAGCCCGCCATGTTCGTACCGCGCGGCAAGGTGGTGGGAGGGTCGAGCGCCATCAATGCGCAGATCTTCCTGCGCGGCGTGCCGGAAGACTACGACTCCTGGGCCGCCGACGGCTGTCCGGGATGGAGCTTCGAGGAACTGCTGCCGAGCCTGCGGCGCGTTGAGGCGGACCCGGACTTCGACGATCCCTACCATGGCCGGGACGGGCCGATCCCGGTGCGCCGCTTCAAGGACCGCGAACTGCTGCCCGATCAGCGCGCGTTCCGGGACGCATGCCTGGCGGCCGGCTACGCCGAGTGCGCGGACCACAACGCACCCGGTGCGGCCGGCGTGGGGCCGCTGCCGATGAACAATCCCGGCGGCATCCGCTGGAGCGCCGCGCTCGGCTACCTTGCCCCGGCACGCGGGCGGCCCAACCTGACCATCCGCGCGGAGTGCCGCGTCGATACGCTGCTGCTCGACCGGGGCCGGGCGATCGGCGTGGAGGCGGCGGGCGAGCGCATCCTCGCCGCCGAGACGGTGCTGTGCGGCGGCGCAATCGGCTCGCCCCACCTGCTGCTGCGCTCCGGCATCGGACCGACGGACCAGTTGCGCGCGGCCGGCGTGCGCCCGGTTCAGGACCTGCCCGGCGTGGGCGCCAACCTGCGCGATCATCCGCAAGTCAGCGTCGTGGTGCGCACGGGCGCGGCGCATCGGCAATCGGGCGCGGAGCCGCGCATCCAGGTGGGTCTGAGCTACACCGCGGCCGGTTCGCCGCTGCGCAACGACATGCTGACCATCGTCGCCGGATTCGCCACCCGGGAGGGCCACTACCGGCCATCGACGTCGGCGCCGGTGGGGTTCTCCGTGGTGCCGCAGCTCTACCTGGCCGCCGGCAGCGGCAGCGTCTGCCTGCGATCGGCCGATCCCGCCGTGCTGCCCGTGCTGGACTACAACTACCTTGCCGAAGCGTCCGACCGTGAACGGCTCCGGGAGGGCGTTCGCATCGCTGCCCAACTGCTGGAGCACTCCGGCTTCCGCCCGCTGGCGGCACAGCGCATCAGCCCCGCCGACGAGGAACTGCGTTGCGACGCCGCCCTCGACGACTGGCTGACGCGGACGGTGGCGACCAGCCACCACAGTTCTTCCACCTGCCGGATGGGCGCCGCCGACAACCGGGCGGCGGTAGTCGATGCGCACGGCCGGGTATACGGCGTGCCGGGGCTGCGCGTGGCCGACGCGTCGATCATGCCCGACTGCGTGCGCGCCAATACCAACTACACCTGCATGGCGATCGGCGAACGGATCGCGGAACTGATGGGCTGCTGACTGTCTGCCGGCCGCCGGTTCAGCGCGTGACCTGGAAGAACAGATCGTGCACCTGCTGCACCCGCTCCACCTCGTTTTCGCCGATCTTGCGGCGCAAGCGTTGGCTGCGGTCGGAAAACAGTTCCAGGCAGTCGGCGAGGTGCTGGCGGTTCATCCTGGTGCTGCGGTCGGGGCTGTCGAACCCCCAGAACGCATACACGCGGATGGTCGTCTCCACCTCGTCATTGGAACTGTTGATGCGCGGGTTCCACGGCAGGCGGGAGCCGGCCGCAATCACCTCCCGGTCGGGCAGCAGGCAGCGGAACAGGATGTGGCGTTCCTGCACCTGGTCCAGCAGGAAGAACGTCTCGTCGCGGAAGTAGAGCACCTTGATCGGGAATTGATCGCCGCGTACCGGTTTGATCACCGTCTCGGCGCCTTTCTCTTCGGTGCGCTGCAGGGAAAGGCGGAAGTAGCTGTCGGTCTGCTGTGCGGCGGGATCGCGCCACGAGTTCAGCAGCACGCGCAGGTCGCGCCACGTCATCGGGCGGTCATCCGGTGGAGGCGGCTGCGGATCGCGGAGAAACGCCTCGAATTCCCGCACCAGCACCTCGCTGTCTTCGGCATGCACCACGAAGTCGAGGCGCCGCTCCGCGCGCTGGGCCATGGTCAACGGGCGCCAACTGTCCGGATCGCATCCCAGCAGGGTCGAGAGGGAAAGCACCAGCCCCACGGCGGCGGCGATGCTCCGGAACAGGGCGGCAAGCGGCAACCGATGCACGACTATAAGGTGGCACCATGTTGGGTACATGGCAAGGGATGGCGGCCGATTGCGGGTATACTTCGTTTATGCCGCGCGGCCGGCGAGCGCCTGCATGGTGGCGCGTACCGTGCGGTCGCCGAGCATCCCCCACCGGCACCAGCACAGCAGTTCGTCGACCCCGGCGGCCGCAAGGCGTCTCAGGCCGCGGCGCAGCGCGTCCACGGGACCGATCAGTGCCCGTTGACGCAGGTATTCGTCTACCTGCGCTTCGCTTGGCGGCGGCTGCGCCACCATCCGGTTGCGGTGCTCTAGCGTCCAGCGGATCGCGTCGCGCACCGGCGGCGGGTCGGCCGTGGTGTGCGGCGTCACGGCGCAGATGCTGCGCAACAGGCAGAAGCGGCCCGCCCGGGCGCCGGCGGCGCCCAATTGCGCGTCCCGCCGGTATGCTCGGCGCAGGCGCGCGCTGTGCTCCTCGTCGCCGAGCGTGAGCAGGTCGTAGCCGCGGCGCGCCGCCCACGAGGCGGCCTCCGGCGTGGCGCCGGTTACCGCAACCGGCGGATGCGGGACCTGCAGGGGGCGCACGCCGCCGCCGGTGAGCCACCGGTCGACCACGGTGTCTATCACGTCCTGATGGGCGCGGTGGCGCGACGCGAAGTCGGCGCCCATGGTGTGGAATTCCACCGGCGAGTAGCCGGGACCGAAGCCGGCGATCACCCGCCCGCCGGAGATCTGATCGACGGTGGCGATCTCTTCCGCCAGCCGGACCGGCGCGTGCAGCGGCGTGACGTTGACGGCGTAGCCGACCGCGACGCGCGCGGTGCGAGCGGCAATGGCCGCCGCAACCACCGACGGTGCCGCGCTCAGCCCGTAGGCCGAGCCGTGATGCTCGGTGACCCAGACGCTGTCGAAGCCCAGCCGCTCCGCCGCGGCGGCGTCCTCCAGCGCGGTGGCGAACACCTGCCGCTGCGACGTGCCCGGAGGTTGCGGCAGGATCAGGAACAGCCCGAGGCGCATGGCGCCATCCTATACCACCGTCCCGCCGCGGTGTCGGTCGCCGGCCGACTGCCGGGGCGGGGCTGGTTGGGCGCGGCGCAAACGTGATAGGGGTAACCGTGCGTCTTGCAAACAAGAGGATCATCGTAACCGGCGCGGCGACCGGAATCGGCCGCGCCACCGCGCGGCTGACGGCGGCGGAGGGCGCTCGGGTGGCGGCTCTGGACATCAACGACGGCGATGGCCGGTCGATCGTCGACGAGATATGCCGGTCGGGCGGCCGTGCCCGCTACTGGCATGCCGACGTACGCGACGGCGGACAGGTCGCGGCCGCGCTGAGTCAGGCGCTGGACTGGTTCGGCGGCGGCGTCGACGTGCTGCTGCACCTGGCCGGCATCCTGCAGGGTGCCGCGGCGGAGTTGCCGTCGTTCCCGGATGCGGTGTGGGACGAGGTGATCGACGTCAACCTGAAGGGATCCTACCTGGTCAGCAAGCAGGTTGCCGGGCCGATGATCGCGGCCGGGTCCGGTGTCATCGTGCTGTGCAGCTCGGGAGCGGGCGTCACCGGCGGCAGCTCATCCTTCGCCTACGGTTCGAGCAAGGGGGCGACGCACGGCCTGAGCCTGGTGCTGGCGCAACGGCTGGCGCCGCACGGCATCCGCGTGCACGACGTGTGTCCGGGCTCGGTCGAGACGCCGCTCAAGGTGGCGCAGTTGCGCGCGGTGCTGGAACAGGACGGCGACCGGGCCGGGTTCGAGCGGGAGATGCGCAGCCTGGTTCCGGCGGACGGAGTCGCCCCGGTGTTCGCCTTTCTCGCCTCCGACGAGGCGCGCTACCTGCGAGGCTCCCTGTTTACCAGTTGATCAGGCGCGCCCGCGGCGTCCAACCCACTCCGCGCCGGACGGGAACTCGTAGCGAGCGAGCGAGTCCGGCTTCATGGTGATGCTGTAGCCGGGCGCCTCGGGCAGCAGATAGCGGGCGTCGCGCACCACCACCGGGTGGATGAAGTGCTCGTGCAGGTGGTCGGAGTACTCGATCATGACGCCGTCCAGGCTCGGCGCCACCGCCACGTAGTTGAACGCCGACAGGTGCTGCACGTATTCGCACAGCCCGACGCCGCCGGCATGCGGGCACACCGGGATGCCGAACCGGGCGGCCAGCAGCAGCACGGCCAGCACTTCGTTCACGCCGCCGAGCCGGCAGGCGTCGATCTGGCAGAAGGCGAGGCCGCCGGCCTGCATCAACTGCTTGAACACCACCCGGTTGGGACAGTGCTCGCCGGTCGCCACGCCGATCGGCGCGATCGCCTTGGCAATCGCGCCGTGCCCGATGGCATCGTCGGGATTGGTGGGCTCCTCGATCCACAACGGGTCGAACCGCGCCAGCGGCTCCATGTGGGCGATCGCCTCGGGCACGTCCCACACCTGGTTGGCGTCCATCATGAGGTGGCAGTCGGGGCCGATCTCCTCGCGGAGCACCGCCGCCCGGGCCACGTTCTGCTCGTCGTCCGAGCCCACCTTCATCTTGAAAGCGCGCCAGCCGGCGGCGCGGTACTCCCGGCACAGGGCGCGAACCTTGCGCTCGCTGTAGCCGAGCCAGCCCGCCGAAGAGGTATAGGAGGGCAGACCGATTTCACGCAACTGCGCCGTGCGCTGCGCCTTGCCGGGCGCGTGGCGGCGCAGCAGGTCGAGCGCCTGGTCGCGGGTCAGCGCCTCGCTCAGGTAGCGGAAGTCCACGCACGCGACCAGTTCCTCCGGACTCATCTCCGCCAGCAGGCGCCACAACGGCTTGCCTTGCCACTTGGCGTACAGATCCCATACCGCGTTGACGATGGCGGCCGTGGCCATGTGGATTGCCCCCTTCTCGGGGCCGATCCAGCGCAGTTGGCTGTCGTTGGTCAGGGTGCGCCAGAACCCGCCCATGTCGGCGGCGATCTCCTCCATCCGGCGGCCCACCACGAGGTGCTGCAGGGAGTGAATGGCGGTGATGCAGATCTCGGTGCCGCGGCCGAGCGTGAACGTGATGCCGTGGCCCTGCAAGCCGTCCTCGCTGGTGCTCAGGGTGACATAGGCGGCCGAGTAGTCGGGATCGGTGTGTACGGCGTCGGAACCATCCAGGTTGTCGGAGGTGGGAAAGCGAATGTCGCGGGCGTCGAGCCCGGTAATGGTGATCATGGGGGTTACTCCTGTTCGATATCGGGTGCACCGGCGGCGGCGAGCCAGCCGGTTACCCGCGGATGGTCGAGCGCCTCCGGATTGAGAATGTACGCCGGGCGGCGCCCGGCGACGGCCGCGCTCACCTGGTCGAAGGTCGCCTGGTCGAGGCGTGCCGACGACTCGACGGTGATGCCGGCGCTGTGGTTGGTGGCGATAATGCGCGGATGGTGATGGTGGATGGCGCGCGAGCCGTTCAACGGGTCGTCCACCACGTAGTAGTGCAGCGTGCCGTCCTCTATCGCCGCGTGCACGGCAGCATCGTCGACCAGGTTGCCGCGCGAGGGATTGATCAGCGATGCGTGCGGTTGCATCTGCGCCAGCAGGTCGGCGCCGACGATGGTGGCGTCTCCCGACACGTGCAGCGAGATCGTGTCGGATACGCGAAACAGCGCCTCCGGTGATGACACCGCCACCACCCCGCGGTGCAGCGCCAGCTCCTCGATGTCGGGACGGGTGTCGTACACCAGCAGGCGCCCGCCGGGACCGAGCAGCGGCAGCGCGCGCTGCGCCACCTCCTGGCCGATGCGCCCGAATCCGTACAGGCCGAGCGTGGAGCCGCGCACGTCGTAGCAGCGCAGCACGCGCGTGTCGCCGGCATGCGCGTTGCGATTCAGCGTGTAGGTGCGCTTCATGGTCGCCAGCCACTGCCCGATGGTGTACTCCGCGACCGTGTCCATGTGCACCGGGGTGATGGTAACCAGCACGCCGTGGCGGGTGGCCGCGGCCACGTTTACCTGGTCGAAGCCGACGCCCCAGCGCGCCACCACGCGCAGCTCGTCGGCCGCGGCGTAGAAACTGTCGTGAAACGGCGCCGAATCGGCGATGACCGCCACCACGCCGGCGGCGTGCTCGGCGGTCAACGCGGCCGGCTGATCCTCGACCCGGGCCAGCGTGGCGAGTTGCTGCAATCCTGCCGAGCGGGCGGCGGAAGCGAACTCCGGGTTGCGCAGGTGGCGAGTAACGTAGATGCGGGTTTCCATGACATGTCTCTCCGTGGTGGCGGGTGCGCGCGCCGCGTGGGTGCCGGTCGCCGCAATGGCCGGTGATTTGCTATCCTCGGTGGTGCTATGAACAAGATCGATCCCCGCTATCTCCTGACGGACGAGCAGATGCGCGGCTTCATCGTGGATGGTTACGTCCAGGTGCAGACCCACCTGCCGGACACGGTCCATGAAGCGATTTTCAACCGCTCCGAAAGCCTGTTCGCGGGCACCAGCGACCCGCGCAAGGACTTCGACCGCAATCCACAGAACAACATCGTACCGATGATTCCCGAATTGCGCCACGTACTCGAAGCGCCGGAGGTGGTAGGCGCGCTGACCAGCATTCTCGGCCCGAATTACCTGCTGCACCCGCACCGGCATTGCCACCCCAACTACCCCGCCGCCGGCAACGGCGGCAACGGCGCCGGCGGCAACGGCGCCGATGGCGATAGCGGTCCGCGGCTGACCATGATCCCGCACAAGGACGGCCACGCCAACGGCGCCAAGCCGCGCCATCGCGTGCCGCGCTGGGCGATCATCTTCTACTATCCGCAGGATTGCCCGCAGGACCAGGGACCGACCGCGGTGATTCCGCGCTCCCAGTACCACAACGTGCTCACGCACGACATCGACCTGCAATTCCCGAACAAGGACTCGAAGATTCCCGTTCCCGAGACCGGGTCCGGCGGCTCGCTGCTGCTGCCGGACAGCTACGTCTACCGCGAGCTGCTGCCGTTGTCCTGTCCCATGGGCACCGTCTCGATCATGCACTTCGACGTCGGACACTCGGTGCTCGCCAACCTGATGGAGCGGATGCGTTACGGCCACAAGTTCGTGTTCATGCGCACCCGCAACCCGACCGCTCCGAGCTGGAATTCGACCACCGTGCACTGGCAGCCGCCCGCGCTGCCCGACAGCGCTCCCGACAACGAGATTGTGTGGAGCTCGATCTGGAACTGGCTGCGCGGCAGCGCGGACCGCTTCGCGCGCGGCCCCGGCGCGGACTCCGGTGCGGTGCAGGACCAGCTCGCGGCGCTCGCTTCGGGTGACGACCTGGAACGGGCAGGCGCGGCGAACGCGCTTGGCTTCGCGGCCGCGCGTGATGACGGGGTTGCCGAGAAAGTGGCGGAGCCGCTGTGCGGCGCGCTGCGCGACACCTTCGAGCCGGTGCGGCTGAACGCCCTGTACGCGCTCGGCGCCGCCGGCGAGGAGGCCGTTCCGCACCTGCTGGCGATGCTGCAGGAGGGCGCCGACTACTTCGATCGCAACCAGGTGCTCAACATCAACCACGTGGCCGACGCATTGGCCACCATCGGAGTGCCCGCGGCGGCTCCGCTGATGGAGGCGCTCGGCGATCCGGCCGAGCACGTGCGTGCCAGCGCGGCCTACGGCCTCGGCGAGATGGGACCGGCTGCCGCCGGCGCGGTTGGCGCCCTGATCCGGGCGGTGCGCGAAGATACCGCTCCGGTACGGTTTCACGCCATCTCCGCCCTCGGCATGATCGGCACGCCGGCGGCGCCGATCATCGACGCGCTGATTCCGGTGCTCGACAGCGAGGATGGCGGCGAACCGTTGTTCGAGGTCGGTATTTCCCGCACGCAGTTGCGCAACGTGGCGGTACAGGCGTTGATCCGCGTAGACGCGCGCACTCCGGAGGCGACGGCCGCGCTCGCGCGCGCGGTCAACGACCGGGAGCCCTACGTGGCCGCGTTCGCCGGCGAGCAGCTGCGCCGCATCGGCACGGCCGAGGCGCTCGGCCACCTGGCCGACGCGCTGAGTTGGACGCGCTGGTTCTCGTCGCGCGTGGTGACCGAGGCGGACCGCAAGCAGTTCTTCGAGAAGCTGATGAAGGTGTTCCAACGTCAGCGCGGCGACGCTCCGGTCACCGCGGTGTAGCGGGTCCGGTGCTGCGATGAGTCGCGCCCGCCGTCGCGGCGGCGGCGGCTTTGTTTACTCCAGCGACGAAGGCCGGCTGTGCCCCGCCTGTGGGCGCCCGGTGGCGCGCTGCGCGTGTGCGGGCGACCGGCGTACGCGGCGCCCGCGGGCGCCGGGGCCGGTGCGGGTCGGACGGCAGACCAAGGGCCGCAAGGGCAGCGGGGTGACCGTGATTACCGGGCTGCCTCTGAGTGCGCGGGAATTATCGGAACTGGCCAGCGAACTGAAGCGCCGCTGCGGCTCCGGGGGCACGGCGCGCAACGGGACCATCGAAATCCAGGGTGACCATCGCGACCTGCTGGTGGCGGAGCTTGCCGCCCGCGGCTGGCCGGCGAAGCGCGCGGGGGGATGAGACGCACGGCAGCCCGCTGCACCGGCAGCGGCGGTCTGCCCGCTATCCGGAGGTCCACAAGCGCGTGATGTCGGCGAACCCGCGCCGCCCGGCCCGCCGGCACAGCAGCGCGTGGGCGCCCGCGACCAGCGCCACGTACAGCAGCAGCACCGCCACCGTGACCAGGTAGAGCGTGCGGTTGCCGTTGGCGTACGCGAGCGCCGGGAACCCCGACACCAGGATCAGCGGCAGCACGAGGAAGAAGGTGAGCGCGGAGGCGTACAGGTAGTCGGAGGCGGCCGGCGTCTTGAACTCCGGGTCCACCGCGCGCAGCAGCGCCAGCCCGGTGCTCAGCGTTCCGGTCAGCGTGCCCCAGAACAGCACCACGCGCTCGAACGCGAAGTCGTCCGCGAACAGGCGCGACCCGAGCCACATGATCGACAGCCCGGCCAGCGCGGCCATCAGCAGCGCAAACACCACGATCGGCAGCCAGTTGGTGCGCACCACGCTGATCGCAATGGCGCCGAGAGCCGCGGCCACCATGAAGTCCACCGCGCCGCCGCTGATCCGCGTCAGGCCGCGCTCCTCCAACAGGTGATCCCACCCGGTCGCGCGCAGCACCGCCTTCAGCAGCAGGGCCACCAGCAGGCCGAATACGAAGGCTATGCCCCACAATCCCTCGGCGATCTGGGCCACCGCGCCGCCGAGCGGCATCAGCACGCCGGTGAGGCCGCGCAGCAGCAGGTAGGTGAGCAGGTAGACGCCGAACACCGCCGCCAGCATGAGCGAGAGCGTGTCGATCGCTTCGCTGCGCGTGGTCTGCCGCAGGCCGACCGGCCGCCGTTCGCCCGGCGCAATCAGCCCCGACTCGGAACGCCGGGCGCGGATCTCCTTCGCGTCCAGCTTGAGGTAGCCGCGGCGCATGCCGAGATTGATCAGCGACAGGCCGCCGAAGCACGCCACCAGGAACCCGATGGCGCCGAAGATCAGCCCCAGGCTCGCCGCGTCGGCAAACCCCAGCGGCTGCCAGCTCAGGCCGATCGAAAATGCCTGCCCCGGCCCCAGCACGTAGCCGAGCGTGACCAGGAACCCGTAGCTCGGAAACAGCGCCGGCAGCATCGGCAGCACGATGAACAGGAAGGTCAGGCCCAGACCGAACAGGCCCTGCAGGGCGAACTGCGAGATGATCACCGTGGCGGTGCCCAGGACGGCCGTGGACCGTTGCCGCGGCGGGCTCGGACGCAACGCGATGGCGATGAAGGTGAGGTTGAGCAGGTGGAAGACCAGGTTCTGCAGCCCGTCGCGGCCGATGCCGAGGAACGGTGCGACCCAGTTGTAGAACGGCAGCAGCAACAGGCCGGCGATGATCGCGTTGGGGATGAGGAAGGATTGGAAAACCCGGACCCAGGCGCGCAGCAGCGTGGCGATGACCAGCGCGGCCGCGATGATCCCGAGGTCGATGAACAGCTCCCAGGCGAAGTTCACGGCCGTGAACCCGGCAGCGGCGGCAGGCCCGCTTGCAGCGTCACCGCGGCGACGGGATAACTGCGAGCCGCCCTCGGCCGGTCAGCTTGCGTCCCGCTTGGTCCGCCGGCGGGAAGTGGCGGAGCGCGCTTGGCGCAGCCGCTGCGGGCCCTGCCGGTGCAGCGTCGCGAACACCTGGTTGAGATTGGTGATCCGGTCGAGCAGGTGCTGGTCGACGATCAATTCCGCATCGTCTACCGCCGCTTCGAGATCGGCCACCAGGTCGCGTACCCTCGTGTTGACATTTCTTGCCCCCCGGTCAGCGCGCGGCATCAGTCAGAACTGCCCTGTCCCGAGAGTGTGGTCCACCCACATCGCTGCCGTATCGGCCCCGTGTCGTCCTGCATGGGCCGGAGTGACCGCGCCCGCGCATGACAAAAGGCAAACTGTTCATATTCAACCCACATAAACCCGCCGTTCCGATCCGCCGCCGACCAACCCGGCGCCGCGTCGTTGGTTGGTAGTGTGAGCGTAGCATGAGCGTCCGTCAAGCAAGCGGACAGGTTTGTTTGCATGCGTTCCGTCGCCCCTACCTTGACTGTCTTGACGCGGCTCGGCCAGGCTGCGACCTTGTTAGCCAATGGCGCAGCGCCCCAACAGTTCATTACGCAGCCGGTCGGCATCGCCGCCCGCGAGAGCCGGGGATCCTCTGGCATGGATAGCCTTGTTGCTGGTCGTTGCCGGACTCGTGTTGACCGTTGTTCTGACCAACAACTACTTCCAGCACGTCGTGGCCGGCCAGGTGAGCGGTTGCAGCATTTCCAATTACGTGGACTGCGACCGGGTCAGCGAATCGCGGTTCGCGGCCGTCGCGGGGGTTCCGATTTCGGCCGTGGCGTTGGCCGTGTACGGGGCGATGGGCGTCCTGCTGGCGCTGCCACTGCTGCGCCCGTTCCGCCGCCTGGCGGCGGTGAACCTGGATGTCGCGACCGCCCTGAGCGGGCTGTCCACGGTCGTGGCGCTGGCGCTGCTGGTGATCGCCGCAGTGGTTATCCGGGCGCTGTGCCTGTATTGTGCGGCACTGCAGTTGGTGACCTTCGCGCTGTTCGCGGTGCTGCTGTGGCGCCGCGGCCGGGCCGGCGCCGCGGCCGGCGGAGGACGCCAGGCACGCGGTCCGGGAACCGCGTTCGGCTCGGCGGCTCTGGCCCTGGCTGCCGGAGGCGTGGTGGCGGCCGGCGCCACGCTGGCCCTGGAGACCAGCGCCATCGGCCTCGCCGGCCGGTCGGCCAGTTCCTCCGCCGGCGGCCTCGGCGCCACCTCGCTCTACCTGAGCCGCACTACGCAACGGTTCACGCTCGCCCAGTCGCCGGGCGTCGGTCCCGCCGACGCGCCGGTCCAGGTGGTGGTGTTCGGCGACTACAATTGCTCCCACTGCCGCAGCTTCGATCCCGAGGCACTGAAGCTGGCCGAGGACTTCCCCGACGACGTGCGCGTGGTGTTCAAGTTCTTCCCCCTCGATGCCACCTGCAACCCCTACATGGGCCGCGAGCAGGTCAGCTCTTCCTGCGTGGCAGCGGCGGCCGCCTACGCCGCCCACAAGCAGGATCGTTTCCTGGACTTCCACCTGCTGCTGTACGAGCACTTCCAGAACCACGCTCCGGCACGCGTGCTGGCCAACGCCGAGGAGGCCGGCATCGACGATGTCGAGGCATTCCTGGCCGACCTGCAGAGCGAAGACACCGCCCGGCACATCAGGCGCGACATCGACGAGGCGGTGCAGGCCGGCGTCCAGGGAACCCCCACCGTGTTCGTCAATGGCCGCCGCCTGGAGACCAATCGGCTGCCGCCCGGGACCACCCGCTACAGCGCGCTGGTACGGGACATCCGCGCGCTGCTGCGCGCCGCCCTGTAGCCGCTGCCGCGGCACCGCCGATGTTCGCGGTAGATGTACGGGAACTGACCAAGACGTACGTCGTTCCGGAGCGGGAGGCGGGCCTGGCCGCGGCGGCACGCAGCCTGTTCGCGCGCCGCACCCGCTCGGTGCCGGCAGTGACGGAGGTGTCGTTCGGTCTCAGGCCGGGTGAGTTCGTCGGCTTCGTGGGTCCCAACGGCGCCGGCAAGACCACCACCCTGAAGATGCTCTCCGGCCTGCTGTTCCCGACCGCCGGGCACGCCGCGGTGCTCGGTCACGTGCCGTCCCGGCGCGAGCGCGCCTTCCTGAGCCGCATCACGCTGGTGATGGGGCAGCGCAACCAGCTCATCTGGGACATACCGGTGATCGACTCCCTGGAGCGCAACCGGGTGGTGTACCGCGTGCCCGCCGCCGCCTACCGGCGTACCCTGGGCGAACTCACCGAGCTGCTGGAGCTGGGCGAGCTGCTGGAGCGGCCGGCGCGTAACTTGTCGCTCGGCGAGCGCATGAAGTGCGAGATCGCGGTCGCGCTGGTGCATCGCCCCGAGGTGCTGTTCCTGGACGAGCCGACCATCGGCCTGGACGTGACCATGCAGCGCCGCATCCGTGCGTTTCTCGCCGAGCACAACCGGCTGCACCACACCACCGTGCTGCTTACCAGCCACTACATGGCCGACGTCGAGGCGCTGTGCAACCGCATCATCGTGATCGATGAGGGGCGCATCCTGTTCGACGGTGCGCTCGCCGAGCTGGTGGCGCGATTCTCGCCGCTCAAGACGGTGGTGGTGGAGGTGGGACGGGAGGGCGCCGACCTGGCACGCTACGGCGAGGTGGTCGCCAGCGAGGGGCTGCGCCACACGCTGCGGGTGCCGAAGAAGGACACGGCGCGGGTCACCGGGCGCCTGCTCGCCGACCTGCCGGTGATCGACCTCACGGTGGAGGATCCACCGATCGAGGACGTGATCGCGCAGGTGTTTGCCGGCGGCCTTGACCGTTCCGGGCGGCGCGCGAAGGCGTAGACGACGCCGCGTGCTGGCCATCTACTGGGTATATCTCAAGACTTCCTTGGCGCTGCAGTTTCAGTACCGGGTGGCAATGGCGATCTGGATGATCAACCGGATCGTCGAGCCGACCGTGTTTCTGGTGGTGTGGACCACCGTGGCCGTCGCCCGCGGCGAGGTGGGCGGATACGGGGCGGCCGACTTCGCGGCCTACTTCATCGTGCTGATGATCGTCAATCAGCTCACCTTCACCTGGATCATCTTCGAATTCGAGTGGCGCATCCGCAACGGCGAGCTGGCCGCGATGCTGCTCAAGCCGATCCACCCCATCCACAGCGACATCGCCGACAACATCGGCTACAAGGTCCTGACGCTGGCCATCCTGGTGCCGGTTGCCATCCTGCTCAGCGTGCTGTTCGATCCGGCGTTCCGGTTTCGGCCGGGCGCGATGGCGCTCGGCACGGCGGCGCTGGTCGGCGCCTACTGCATTCGCATGTTCGTGGATTGGACGTTCGCGCTGTCCGGGTTCTGGACCACGCGCACGGCGGCGCTCAACCAGATCTACTTCATGCTGGTGCTGTTCTTCTCCGGGCGGCTGGCGCCGCTTGACCTGATGCCGGCGTGGCTGGAACGGTTGAGCTGGTACCTGCCGTTCCGCTGGACGGTGTGGTTTCCGGTGGAGTTGTACCTGAACCGGCTCGACAACGCGACCATCGTGACCGGCTTCGGGATGCAGGCGCTGTGGTTGGTGGTAGGGGTGGCGCTGGTGCAGGTGGTGTGGCGGCTGGGCGTGCGCAAGTTCACGGCGGTAGGGACGTGACGGGTTTGGACGTGAACATGTACCCGGTGGGCGGTAACCAATGATGCACGCGTTGCGCATCGCCTGGACGTTCTTCAAGATCGGCCTGCTCAACGAGTTCGCGTACCGGGCCAACCTGTACCTGCAGATGCTGCAGTCGGCGGTGGCGGTGGGCGCGGCGATCGGTGGCCTGCTGGTGGTGTTCGGCCACACCGAGAGCCTGGGCGGGTGGGGGCAGGACGAGGTGCTGGCGGTGCTGGGCGTGTACCTGCTGATGAGCGCCGCCATGGGCGGGGTGATCGAGCCGGGCATGGCGGCGCTGATGGAGGATGTCCGGCTGGGGACGCTCGACTACACGCTGACCAAGCCGGCCGATGCGCAGTTCCTGACCAGCATCGCGGACATCCGGGTGTGGAAACTGGTCGACGTGGCGCTTGGCGTGGTGGTGCTGGCGGTGGCGCTGGTGCGCCGCGGCGGCGCGGTCGGATTCGCCGATGCCGCCGGCTTCCTGCTGATGCTGCTGGCCGGCGCCGCCATTATCTACAGCTTCTTCCTGGTGATGGCGTCGGTGTCGTTCTGGTTCCTGCGCATCGAGAACATCTTCGCGATCTTCGGCGACGTGTACCAGGCCGCCCGCTGGCCGATCGGCATCTACCCGCAGTGGCTGCGCTTCATCCTCACCTTCATCGTACCGGTGGCGATTGCGGTTACGGTGCCGGCCGAGGCGGCGGTGGGGCGGCTGACCGCCGGGCGCGTGGCGCTGGCGCTGGCCGTGGCGCTGTTCACTCTGGCCGCTTCGCGTCTCCTGTGGCGGCTCGGACTGAAGCGCTACTCCGGCGCCTCCGCGTAGCGCCGTCGCGTGGGCGGCGGTTGTCGCGCCCCGCTGTTGCCGGAGGGAGCCACCGCGCGCCACAATGCGGGGTGCGATGATTGACCTGCGCAGCGATACCGTGACCCACCCGAGCCGAGAGATGCGGCGCGCCATGTACGACGCCGAACTCGGCGACGACGTGTACGGCGACGATCCCACCGTGAACCTCCTGCAGGAGCGGATGGCAGCGCTGCTCGGCAAGGAGGCGGGCCTGTTCGTTGCCTCCGGCACGCAGGGCAACCTGGTGTCGGTGCTGGCGCAGACGCGGCGCGGCGAAGAAATCCTGCTCGGCGATCAGTCCCACATCTTCGAGCACGAGGCCGGCGGGACGTCGGTGCTCGGCGGCGTGGTGCTGTTCCCGCTGCCGACCAACGCGTACGGCGAGTTGGCGCCGCAGGCGATCGCCGCGGCGGTGAAGCCGGACGACTACCACTGCCCGCGCACCCGCCTGCTGTGCATCGAGAACACGCACAACGCCAGTTCCGGGCGGGCGCTGGACACGGCACAGATCGCGGCCATGACCGGCGCGGCGCGCGCTGCCGGCCTCGGCGTGCACCTGGACGGGGCGCGGCTGTTCAACGCGGCCGTGGCCCTGCAAACGCCGGCCGCGGAGTTGGCCGCGGCGGCGGATTCGGTGACGGTGTGCCTGTCGAAGGGCCTGGCGTGTCCCGTGGGCAGCGTGGTGTGCGGCGGCCGCGACTTCATCGACGAGGCGACCCGCTGGCGCAAGGTCCTGGGCGCCGGCATGCGCCAGGTAGGGGTGCTGGCGGCGGCCGGCCTGGTGGCGCTGGACACCATGATCGAGCGCCTGGCCGACGACCATCACCACGCCCGGTTGCTGGCCGGAGGCCTCGCGCAGATCGAGGGTGTCCGCGTGGATCCGGCAATGATCCAGACCAATATCGTCTATTTCGGCGTTCCGGCCGGGACCGGTAACCGGGTCGCCCACGAGTTGCACGCGCGCGGCGTGCTGATCAACCCGGGCGACTCGGAGTTGCGCATGGTCACCCACTACGGCATCGAGCGCGACGACATAGGCGCCACGCTGCGGGCCGTCGAGCAGGCACTCGCCGCCGTCCGGGAAGCCGCCCCGGCGGCGGTGTAGCGGGCCGGGCCGCCTGGTCCGGGGTTCTGGTCAGCAGCGGCGAACGCGCAACGCGTGCCGCTGCCTCGGTGGTATACGCGTGCAGCGGGTCCGGCGCGTCAGCGGCTCCACGGGCGGTAGTGAACGCCGAGCGCGTCCAGCAGCGGGCGGTGCGCGGCCAGGCGTTCGTGAAAGCCGGCCGGCGAGCGCAACTCCGCCGGGGTCCAGGCCACCTCGGCCAGCGCAAGGGCGCGCGGGAACGCCATGTATTGGACGTGTGACTCGCCAGGGATGTACTCGGTCCAGATGTTGCCCTGCACCCCGAGCACGCGGCCGGCGTGCTCGGCCAGCGCCGGCGGCACCGGCTCGAACGAATACACCCGCTCCAGCGGCAGGTGGCCGCCGATCGCCGGCGGTTCGGCGGCGGTGTCCTCCGACTGGTAGTAGTCGAAGTAGCAGTGCGTGTTGGGCGACATCACCACGTCGTGGCCGGCCCGCGCGGCCGCCACGCCGCCGGCGCTGCCGCGCCAGCTCATCACCGTGGCCCCGGGCGCCAGCCCGCCCTCCAGGATCTCGTCCCAGCCCACCAGGCGCCGGCCACGGTGCGCCAGCCAGCCGGACATGCGGCGCATGAACCAGCTCTGCAGCTCGTCCTCGCCGGCCAGCCGCTCGTGCGCGATCCGCGCCCGGCAGTGGGCGCAGGCGCGCCACGCCTGTTTCGGGCACTCGTCGCCGCCGACGTGGATGTACGGGCTGGGAAACAGCTCCAGCACCTCCTCCAGCACCTCCTGCAGGAACGCGAAGGTGGTCTCGCGGCCGGCGCACAGCACGTCGTTCTTGATGCCCCAGGTGGTGGCCACCTCGTAGCCGGAGCCGGTGCAGCCCAGCTCCGGGTAGCTGGCCAGCGCCGCCTGCGCGTGCCCGGGCATCTCGATCTCGGGCACCACGGTCACGCCCTTTTCGGCCGCGTAGGCAACCACCCGGCGCACCTCCTCCCGGGTGTAGTGGCCGGCGCAGGGGGTGCCGTCGGAGCGCGTTCGGTCATGCGGCAGGGGCGTGGCGGCGCGCCGCGCGCCCACCTCGGTGAGCCGCGGTCGGGAACGGATCTCGATCCGCCAGCCCTGGTCGTCAGTCAGGTGCCAGTGGAAGGTGTTGAGCTTGTACAGCGCCATCAGGTCGAGCAGCCGCTCGATGAAGGGCACCGGGAAGAAGTGGCGTGCCACGTCCAGGTGCAGGCCGCGCCAGCGAAACCGCGGACGGTCGACAATCTCGACCACCGGCAGCGTGGCGGCGCGCTCCGGCGGGCCCACGAGCTGGCGCAGCGTCTGCGTTCCCCACAGCACGCCGCGCGGCGTCGCACCGGTGACCGTGGCGCGCCGCGGCGTGACCGACAGCGCGTAGCCCTCGTCGCGCAGGTCGGCGCGGGCGGCATCGGTGGTCAATGTGATCGAGCCGGCCCGCGCGGACGGCCGCAGCGCGCTGACCGGGCGCGGCTGTCCGTCCACGGGCGGCAGCCAACCGGCCAGCAGGCGGGCCGCCGCGGCGCTGTCCCGGTCGGCCCGCAGCGCGGTGTTCGCGGTGATCGGCATCGTGCCGGACGCGGTGTCGACGGCAACCGGAAGCGGAACGATCGCGGGTGTGTTCATGCCGTGCACGGCGCTCCTCGTTGCATGCCGCCGATCCTACCCGGTGAGCGGCAAACCGGCCAGCTCAATGCCGCCCCCGGCGGCACGCCGCCGCGTTTGTGCGGGTCAGCGCACGCCGGCGCGGCGCAGCACCTCGGCCGCGCTGCCGGAGAGCGTCTGCAGCGCCCGCTCCAGCGGCATCTCCCGCAGCCGCGTGGCAGCCGGCTCGAACGGCTCCACCCACACCGGTCCGTCGTAACCCAACTCGTGCAGCACGCGCACCGGCGCCACGCTGTCGATCACCCCGGTGGTGAGCGGCAACTCGCGCTCCAGGTCCTGCTGCTCGTCACGCGAGCGGCCCGGCCAGCCGTCGTTGAGGTGTACGCCGACCACGCGGTCGCCGGAGCCGAGCAAGCGGACCTCTTCGAGCGTCGTGCCGGAGGTAAACCAGTGGTAGGTGTCAAACTGCACCGCCACGGCGGGCGCGATCGCATCGGCCAGGGTGAGCATCTCCCGCAAGCCGCGGATGAACGGGTAGCGGAACGAGTCGCACAGCGGTCTCGGCCCCAGGAACTCCAGCCCCGCCTTGATGCCGCGGGCGCTCGCCGCCTCGAACACCTTGCCGAACCGTTCGACGCACCAGGCGAAATTCTCGGCGCGCGCCCGTTCGTTGCTGCCCGGCCATACGTGGTTGTAGTAACGCCGCACCCCGGCCGCCTGCGCCAGGTCCATCTGGCGCTGCAGCCGTGCCAGGTCGGCGGCGTATTCGTCGTCGGAGCACTCGCGCATGATGTCGATGTCCATCGGCATCAGCGCCCACTGCAAGCCGTGATCGCGTATCCGATTCGCGGCATCCCGGGCCTGCTGGCTGGTGGCGACCTCCCACAGCGGAAAGGTCACCGTGTCGAAGCCGCACCTGCGCGCCAGCGGCAGCAACATGGCCAACGGGATGCGGCCGAGTCCGCCCTGCACGGTATCGAGGTTGATCAGCACTGCCGGCCGCCCTCCAGGTGGGCGCGCAGAAAACGCACGCTGTCCGGCACCTGGTGCTCCTCGAGGCCGTGAATCAGCAGTGGCCCGGCGTAGCCCGACCGTTGCAATTCGCCCAGGTAGTGGCCGAAGTCGAGCTTGCCGGTACCGGCGGCCGCGTGTCCGGCGTCGCCGTCCTCCTCTATGTCCTTGGCATGCGCGAGCGCGATGTCGGCGCCGAGCAGGTCGACCGCCTCGGTGAGCATGTCCCGCTGGCGCGCCAGCTCTCCCTTGTGGTAGATGTTGGCGCCGTCGAACACCACCTTGAGCCGGGGAGACCGGATCTCGTCCAGCAGCCGGCGCGCCCTTTGGGCGGTGTGCACGACGTTGTTCACCTCCGGCTCGAATACCAGCGTCACGTCGGCCTCCTCGGCGGCCCGGATGCACTCGCCGAGCGAGGCGAGCAGGTCGGCCCACGCATCGGCGGCGTCGTTGCCGTCGTGCCAGCGCCACATGCTGCCGGCATCGCGGCTGCCGGTGCACAGCGCGACCTTGCCGGCGCCGTGCGCGCGGGCGCCGCGGATCAGCCCGCACAGCCGCCGCAGGCCGGCCCGCCGGCGTTCCGGGTCGGGATCGACCAGGTTGGTGTAACCGGCGATCGAGTCGACGGAGATGCCGCGTTCGGCGGCGGCGGCGCGCACGCGCTCGGCAAACGCGGGATCGATCTCGTCGGGAACCTCCTGCTGCTCGATCGCAATGTAGTTCCACTCCGTGTGCGCCATGCCGTGCGCGCGCACCGCGTCGAATACCTGTTCGACGGTGGGGCGCACGAACGTGTAGGCGAATATGCCAAGTTGCATGATGCGGGCCGCTCCTCGTTTCGCGGTAGGAGATGACGGATGCGGGCGTTTGTCAATCGGAGCGGCGCATTGGTTCGGAAAAGGGATTGACAGCCGTGGCGGCAGTGCGGCATGCTTGGACCCTGCACGTTGCCCGTGACTGGGCCTGGGCATGGCGTCGTTGACGGCACCCCGGGTCGGGCCGCCTCACAAGCGGCGGTCCATGCCAACGAGACTTTCATGTTGAGGAGGTAGTTGTAGTTTGTGTGAGATACGTGTCCGAGTGAGGGATCACTCGGACTAACTTGCGCGGGCCGCCCGTCAGGGCGGCCCTTTTTTTCCCGCGCGTGGTCAGTCGATGCCGTATTGGCGCAGCTTGTTGAACAGCGTACGCCGGGTGATGCCCAGTTCGGCGGCGGCGCGCGTGCGATTGCCCTCCCAGCGGGCGAGAGCGGCCGCGATCAGGGCGCGCTCGTTCTCCTTCAGCGTGCCGGCGGTGCGCCCGGACGCGCTCTCCGGCGGCGTTCTGCCCGTTTCGCCGAGGTCGAGATCCGCGGCCTCGATGGTCGGACCCTCGCTGAAGATCACCGCGCGCTCCAGGATATTCTCCAGTTCGCGTACGTTGCCGGGAAACGGGTACCCGCCGAGCGCGGTGAGAGCCGCCGGGGTGAGGCCCTGTACCTGCCGGCCCATGGTCTGGTTGAGGCGCGCCAGAATACGGCCCACCAACGGCGGCAGGTCGGTGAGCCGTTCGCGGAGCGGCGGCACCTGCACGCGCACCACGTTGAGGCGGTAGTACAGGTCTTCGCGGAACCGTCCCGCCGCTACCTCCTGCTCCAGGTTGCGGTTGGTGGCGGCGACCAGGCGGGTCTCGACCGGAATCGGCGCGGTGGCGCCCAGGCGCTGGATGCGGCGGTCCTGCACGGCGCGCAGCAGCTTTACCTGCAACGGTCCCGGCATCTCGCCGATTTCATCCAGAAACAGGGTGCCCGCGGCCGCCAGCTCGAACATGCCGACCTTGCGCTGCGCGGCGCCGGTGAACGCACCGCGCTCATAGCCGAACAGCTCGCTCTCCAGCAGGGCATCGGGGATGCCGCCGCAGTTGACCGGGATGAACGGTCCGGCGCGCCGCGAGTGGCGATGTAGCGTGCGCGCCACCACTTCCTTGCCGGTGCCGCTCTCGCCGGTGATCAGCACCGTGGCGGGGGTGGGCGCGACCTTGCGCACCAGCTCGGCGATGGCTGTCATGGGCGGGCTGTCGCCGAGCTCCGGCGGCGAGTCGGCGGTGCCGCGGCTGGCCACCTCGGCGTGGTCGCGCAACGCCTGGGCTTCCACCAGCTTGGCGAGCCGCAGCACCAGTTCCTCGGGATCGAACGGCTTCACCACGTAGTCGTGCGCGCCCAGCTTCATGGCGGTGACGGCGTCGGTCACCTCGCCGTAGGCGGAGATCATGATCACCGGCAGCCGCGGCCGCTCGCCGCGGATCCAGCGCAGCAGTTCCAGGCCGTCCATGCCCGGCATCTTCAGATCGACGATGGCGGCGCCGAACGGCGCCTCCTGCATGCGCCGCTGGGCGGCGAGGCCGTTGTCGGCGGTGACCACCTCGTTGCCTTCCAACTCCAGAAACCGGCGCAGCGACTCGCGGATATTGCGTTCGTCGTCGGCCACCAGCACTCTCATGGGGCCGCCCGCTGCCGCAGCAAGGTGACTACCGCCTCGGTGCCGCCGCCGGCGCGTGGGCGCAACTCCAGGGTGCCGCCGGCGGCGTGCACGAATCGCCTGCAGATCGCCAGCCCGATGCCGGAGCCCTTCGGCTTGGTGGTGAAGAAGGGATCGAACACGCGCTCGCGCTGGCTTGCGGCGATGCCGGCGCCGCGGTCGAGGATGCGCACGCTCACGTTGCGGGCGGTCGCCTCCGCAACCACCT
Source organism: Spirochaetaceae bacterium (assembly GCA_028821475.1). Taxonomy (GTDB): domain Bacteria; phylum Spirochaetota; class Spirochaetia; order SZUA-6; family Bin103; genus Bin103. The sequence goes on along the minus strand of JAPPGB010000083.1, from coordinate 32,881 downwards.
CGACGGGCGCCGAATCCACCGTGCTCTCGATGGCATTGAGTACCAGGTTGTCGAGCACCGAGCGCAGCCGCTCGCGATCGAAGCGCACGGTCAGCGGGGCATCGGGACGCTGGACCTCGAGCGCCGGATGGCGTTCGGTCAGGGCGTCGAGCAGTGGCCCGAGGTCGATCGGTCCGCGGTTGCCGCCCGGATCTCGAATGAACTCGCTCACCCGGTCGGCGAGCACCGCCAGGCGGCTTACTTCGTCATCGATTACCTGCAGGTCGGCCGTAGCATCGCCGCCCGCGGTGCGGCGCAGGATGGCGGTCTTGAGGCGGATGGCGCTGAGCGGATTCTTGATCTCGTGGGTCAGCGTGCGCGCCGCTTCGCCCAGTTCCACGAGCTGGCGCTGGGCATCGAGGCGGCGCCGGAAGCGTGCATTGTTGCGCATCAGCACGGCGCCGCCGCCCACCACCGCCGCGATCAGAAAGGGGCTTCCGATCTGGGCGGCGAGCAGCCGGCGGTCGGTGCGGAAGTAGCCGGTCGCATCCATCTCCAGGAGTACGTACTCGTGGCCGCCCGGGCGTCTCCCGCCGCGGCGGCCGGCGCCGCGGGCGCGCATGTTGTCGGGCAGCCAGCGGCGGCGATAGAGCGTAAGGGTGCGCTGCGCCGGGTCGTAGTCGAAGCGATCCTCGCCCGGCTGCAGGAGTTGAGGATCGATGCTCGGCGGCACGGCGCCGATGCGGATCGGCTCGACGCGGCCGGCGGCGTCGTAGGTGGCGGCGCGGATGATCGAGTCGGTGAGCGAGGTGTCGACCTCGGCGCCGGCGGCGGCCTGGGCGACGATCAGGAACAGCCCCGAGGCGATCCGTTCCGCCTCGTACTGCGCCAGCAGCCGGTTGCGCTCGCGCTCGCCGCGCAGGGAAAGGGTGGCCAGCAGGCTGACCGCGGCAAACGCGGCCAGCGCTATGCCGAAGCCGAGCAGTGCGCCCCGTGTCGGCTGTCTCATGGTGTGTCGCTCAACCGCCATTCAAGCACGAATGCCGCGCACACGAAACCGGGGATGGCGCCGGCAGCCGCCGCCATCCCCGGGCATGTTGCAGGTCAGGTCGGGCTATATCGAGCCGCCGCCCGCCGTCGCCGTGTTCTGCTGTTGCAGCGTGCCCTGATCCTGCTGCCGGGGCATGCCGCGCTGCCAGCCGCCGCGCCATGCACGGTTGCCGCGCGAACGCCGCTCCCGCAGGTCGCCGAAGGTCTCCGCCTCGAACGCCCCGGCGCCGCCGGGCACGAGCAGCAGGCCGAGGTAGGGGCCGCGTGCGTTCTCGCCGACCGTCAGGTTGAGGGACACCGACTCGTTGCCGCGTCGCAGCGCCAGCTTCAGGGTGTCGTCGACACCGTTGTCGTTGATCGCCTCGAGGAAGTCGCGGTGGTTGTCGATCGAGGCGCCGTCGACGTCGAGAATGATGTCGCCGCGCTGCAGGCCGGCGCGCGCCGCCGGGCCGTCCGGGTCCACGGAGGCCACCAGGGCGCCGGTTTCGGCGTCGTTGCTCCACATCCCGTGCCAGGTTCGGGCGGCTGCCGGCAGGACGACGAGCGCCGCGGCCACGGCCGCGCATCCGGCGATCACGCTCTTCTTGTACTTGCGAATACTCAAGGTACTCCTCCTCCGCTGTTGCGGTAGTGCTTGGTTGCGATGGTCCTTCCATCGCGGGATACCACGTATAAGCAGAGAGTGTGCCAAGTACGGAAACCTCGCCTCAGCCGCGGCTCTTGGCAGCTCGCGGCACGGCGCCCCGAGCGAATTGTGCACGCCACCGACATGAGTGAGAAAAATGTTCCCGACTCAGGAGGACGAGCGGGTCGCCGACGGGAGCCGTTCGTTGCCTGCCGCGGGGGACTGCTGCCAGCCGGCGGCGGCCGTGGTGCTGGTCACGAACCAGTGCTGCAACTCGCGCTCGAGCGTCGCACGAATCTCGCTGTGGCCGCGGCTGTCCCACAGGTTGCACAGCTCGTCCGGATCCTGCTCCAGGTCGAACAACTGACCCTCGCCGGTGCCGAGGTACTGCACCAGCTTGTGGCGCCGGTCGCGGATCATCAGCAGGTGATCGACCTGCTGCAGCATCACGTCGGGAACATGCTCGCTGTACACATAGCGCCGGGACGGCGCATCGGGAACACCCTGCAGGTGCGGCAGCAGGGATTGCGCCTCCATCCGCTCCGGCGGTTGCAGGCCGGCCAGCTCCAGCACGGTGGGGCCGATGTCGAACCACTGGGTGAGGGCGTCGACGGTGCGGCCGCCGGCAAACCGGCCCGGCGCCGACACCACCAGGGGCACCCGGACGCTGGAATCGTACATGTTCCACTTTTCCACCAGGCCGTGGTCGCCGAGGCTGTCGCCGTGGTCGGAGGTGAAGATCACCACCGCATCGTCCAGAAACCCGCGCTCGCGCAGGCGGGTCATGATCCGGCCTACCTGCCGGTCGATCATGGTGACGTTGGCCAGGTAGTAGGCGCGCTGCCGGCGCCGCTGCTCGGGCGGGGCCAGCGGGTCGAACGCGATGGAGTCGGCGAACAGCTCCGCCATGCGCGCCCGCAGCGCGGCGAGCGTCGCCGGCTGGGCCGCCAGTTCATCGGCGGTGGCTTCCAGAATCGGCAACTCCCGCTCCAGGTACGGCCGCGCGTATGACTCGACCGGATCGTACGGCGGGTGCGGGCCGGGAAAGCCGATCTCCAGGAACAGCGGCTCGCCGGGCACCTCTGGTGCGTTGTCGATCCAGCGCAGCGCCAGGTCGCCGACGAACACGTCCGGGTGCAGCTTCTCCGCCAGGGGCCACTCGTAGGCGCCCTGGCGCTCGGCCACGTCCGGCCAGGCGCGGTAGAACGGCTTCTCCGGGCGGTCCAGGCCGTGCGCGGCCAATGCCTTGTCCCACTCGTCGTCGAACACGTGCGGGTTGCCGCTCCACAGCGGCTCGCCGTAGCGGCGCTGCTTGTTCTCGACCACGAACCGCTCGTGAAAGCCGTGCATCGCGGTGTACGGGGTGGCGTGCATCTTGCCGACGTTGACGCAGTAGTATCCGGCCGCACGCAGGTCCTCCACCCAGGTGCGCGGCCATGGATCGTTGTTGCGCTGCGCGCCGGCATTGTGCGGGAAGTAGCCGGTGAACAGGCTCGCGCGCGACGGTCCGCACGAAGGCGCCGTGACGTGGCATTGACTGAACGAGACCCCGTCGCGCACCAGGGCGTCGAGGTGCGGGGTGTAGACATGGGGAAAACCGAGCGCTCGGATTGTTTCGTAGCGCTGCTGGTCGGTGATGATCAGGATGATATTGGGCCGGCTCATGCGATAAGAGTACCTCAACTCGGGCATTCGACTCAGCGCGCGCGGTCGCGCACCATGCATGCGACAGCCACTTCGCCGGTTTTGCCGAACGGGGCAAAGCAGGCGATGATGCCAGCGCCATGCGTAGCGAGAGTCGACCCCACTCGTACGGGCTGGGCGATCTGAAAGGGGACGTGTTCGGCGGCATCGTGTCGGCGGTGATGATGGTGCCGGTGGCGCTCGGGTTCGGCGTGCTGTCCGGACTCGGGCCGGTGGCAGCGTTCTACGGGGCGATCGCGGTCGGCTTCCTCACGGCGGTGCTCGGCGGCGCCGCCCCGATGATCTCCGGCCCCAGCGCGATCGTGGCCATCTTCACGGCGGTGATCATCGGCACCTACGCCGACAGCATGGCGGAAGCGTTCACGATCGTGATGATGGCCGGCTTGATGCAGATCGTGTTCGGGGCGCTGCGTCTCGGCCGGTTCATCAACTGGCTGCCGTTCTCGGTGGTGCGCGGGGTATTCGTGGGCGTGGGCGGCTACATCTGCATGACCCAGACGCTGTGGTTTCTCGGTGCGCCGGTGGAGCCCGGCATCGGGGTGGCCGCCATCATCGCCTCCTGGCCGCGGGCGGTGGCCAACCTCAACGTCGACGCGTTCGCCGTGGCCACCATCTCGCTGCTGGTGTTCATGCTGTGGCCGGCGAAGCTGCACCGCGTGGTGCCCAACGCCCTGGTCGCGCTGATCGTGGCGACGGTTGCCGGCGCGCTGTTGTTCGATGCGGCAACCCGCATCGGCGAGCCCGAGATCGGCATTCCGGCGCTGCAGGCGCCGGTGCTCACCACGTCGGTGCTGGTGGACGCAGTCCAGCCCGCCCTGATCCTGGCGTTCCTCAGCTCGATCTACAACCTGCTGACGGCGCTGATCATCGACCCGATCGCGGGGCGCAACCACAAGCCCAACCGGGAGCTGTTCGGGCTGGGCGTGGGCAACATCGCGGCCGGGCTGATCGGCGCGCTGCCCGGTGCGGCGTCGGCGCCCTGTTCGCTGCTGGCCGCCCGGTCGGGCGGACGCACGCCGTTGACCGGAGTGGTATGCGCCGCGGTCCTGCTGGCCGTGCTGCTCGGCCTCGGCAACACCCTGGCGTGGATTCCCAACGCCGCGTTCGCCGGCATCCTGATCAAGGTCGGCTGGGACATGATGGAGGTGCGCTTTCTGCGCCGCATTCCGAAGCTGTCTCCGGAGATCGGCATAGTGACGCTGCTTACCGCGGCGCTGTCCACGTTTGTGGACGTAATCTCCGCCATCGCGGTCGGCTTCTTCGTCGCCGGAATGGCGCACGCGATGCGCTCGCAGCGCGGAGAGATCAATCAGACCGTGTCCACACCGCTCCTGGACATGGTCCTGTTCGGCGACGATCGCCTGCCCGCCAGCGCCGATCCATTCCACGCCCGCGTCGGGCTGCTCTCCCTGCGCGGCCGTTACTCGATCGCGTCCGCCCGCGAGATCGTACGGGTCATCAGTCCGGATCTGGCCGACCACCAGGTGGTGATCTTCGATTTCAGCGAGACCGAGGCGATGGACGACAACGCCGCGATGGCGATGGAGGAACTGATCAACGGCAGCGTCCTCGACCAGGACAAGGGCTGCATCGTCGCCGGCCTTTCGGCCGAGATGAAGAACGCCCTCACCGCCCTGGGCATCTTCGACCGCCTGCCGGAAGAGTCGTTTGCCGCCGACCTGGAGCAAGCGAAGCACGCCGCCGCGCACCTCCTGCACGACTGACGGCCTTGGCATCAGCATGGATATCGCATATCATACGCATCGAATGAGATGCTGAGAGAGGTGCCATGGACATCACCAAGGACATTCGCCCGCTGACCGAGTTCAAGCGCGACACCGCGCGCTTTCTGACTCGCCTCAAGGACACGGGCCGACCCTCCGTGCTGACCGTGAACGGCAGACCGGCGCTGGTCGTCATGGACGCGCAGGCGTGGCAGGAGGTTCAGGATCAACTCGATTACGCCGCCGCGGTCGTCGGCATCCGCAAGGGGCTCGATCAGGCCCGCGCAGGACGCGGAATTCGCGCCCAGACTTTCTTCGAGGAGTTTGACACCCGGAACGCCGCCGAGTGATGCGGCGCTACGACGTCATCGTCGCTCCACTCGCCGCCGCCAACATCCGCGAAGCGCACGCATGGTTGTCCACGCGGAATCCCGACTACGCCGATCGATGGCTGGCAGCGGTGCGCGACAAGATCCTGAGCCTCGACACGCTCCCCGAAGCGCACCCCTTGGCTGCCGAAAGCGAAGCGTTCGACGTGGACATCCGCCAAGTGCTGGTTGGCACAGGTACACCGTGGAAGGTGTTCTTCACGGTGAAGGGAAGGACGGTTCACGTGCTTCACATCCGGCACGGCGCTCGCGACGCCTGACGTCCGTGACTGTGCAGGGCGCCGCAGGCGCCGCGGGGCAGCCTACCGAGACACCGAGATCGGGCCGCTCGACGGCAGCCGTTACGTGCCGGGGGTCGTGAGGCGTCGCTCGCTGCCGGCGCGCAGCGTTATGCCGTCGCGGTCGAGCCGTTCAAGCAGCGGGATGATGACGCGGCGATTGGTGCCCACTGCCGTACGCAGCGCACTGGTCGTGGCGGCCTGGTGACGGCGCAGGTAGGCAACGACGACCTCGCGCGCCTGTTCGTATGCATCAGCGGGCAGTACCACGTCCTGGTCGAGCTGCACCAACTCCCCCGAGTTGACAAGGTAATCGAGTACTGCCTGGCCGGCGCGATTCGCGGCAAGTTGACTGCGACTCGGTGGTGCCAGGGGCGCGGCGGCCAGGGTGGCGCGCATGGCTTTCGCCGCGTGCGAGAGGTGCGGAGGGAGTGCCGCCGCGTGACCGGGCGGGCGGATCAGCGCTCCCGAGCGGCGATAGCCGCGTTCCGCCAACGCGGCCAGAACGGCATCGCGCAGGGCGCCGGCCGCGCGGCGGGGGAGGCCAGCCGACGGTGGCGCGACTACAGTGTGCAGTGCGGTAACCGGAACCCCGGGGCGCTCGGGATGATCGCGCAGTTCAGCATCGATAGCTTTCGCGGCGGCCGCCACTTGGCCGTCAAACCACTCGGCGTTGGCGGCGAACCGGTCGAAGACCCGCAGCCGACCCTCCGCTGCGAGAGTGTTCGCCGTACGCTCCAGCTCGGCTGAGGCAGCCGGTACCAGTCTTGCGAACTCCGCCAGCGCCACCATGCCGCTGCTTGCTGCGCGTGCCGGGAGGATCGACGCGACCTGCCGCGGGGCGTCGCCGATGGCCTGCAACTGCGCGCGCTGCACAGGGTCGCGCAACGGCCGGTGCGGCGCCGGATCGAGTATCACGCCGCCGGCCAGGGTGTGGCGCTGCGACCAGTCGCGCAGCACGAAGCGGTCGCCGATCAGCAGGGCGCGCGGCTCGTCCAGGTGAATCCGTGCCAGGACGGACGCGCCGGGCTGCAGGCCGCCGCGGGCGGGGTCCGCCTGCAGGCGGACGGTGCCGGGTACGTTGGCGGTGCCGTGATGCACGCGCACGCGGACTCCGTCGCGCAGCAGCGGGGCGGTGCGTTCGGAGCGGCCTCGCGAGCTGCACGCGACCCGCGCATCGACGTATGCGGTTGCGGTCACGCTGTCCGGCGGGGTGATCAGGTCGCCCCGACGTGGGGGGCGAGCCGCGCGCGAGGAGCCGGTGGGGGCGAGATTCAGCGCGACGCGGGTGGCGGGGCCGGCACGGTCGGCGGATCGGTTGAAGCTCTCCACGCCGCGGATGCGGGCGCGTGCCCCGCCCGGCCAAGCCTCCACCTCCTGGCCGCGCCGCAGGGCGCCGCCGGAGAGCGTGCCGGTTACCACCGTGCCGGCGCCGGCCACGGCGAATGCCCGATCCACGGCGAGGCGCGGTGTGCCGGCGGGCGGCCCCGGAGGCAGCGCCTGCAACTGCGCGGCGACCGCCGTGCGCAGCGCACCGATACCGGTGCCGTCGACCACCGAAACCGGCACGATCGGGAAGTCCGCGAAGCCGCTGCCGGCCACCGCGGAGCGGATCTCGGCCACCGCCGGCGCCGGATCCCGGATCAGGTCCGCCTTGGTGAGGACGATCACGCCGGAGCGTGCGCCGAGGTACTCGACGATCTGCAGGTGCTCCTCGGTCTGCGGCATCCAGCCTTCATTGGCGGCGACCACGAGCAGGGCGACGTCCGCGGCGCCCACGCCGGCGACCATGTTCTTGACGAAGTCCTCGTGCCCGGGCACGTCCACGATCCCGACGCGCAGGGTCAGGTCGCGGCCGGGTATCGGCAGTTCCAGGTACGCGAAACCGAGTTCGATGGTAATGCCGCGCCGCTTCTCCTCCGGCAGCCGGTCGGGATCGGTGCCGGTGAGTGCCTGCACCAGGGAGCTCTTGCCGTGGTCGATATGGCCGGCGGTAGTGGCGATGAAATTGCGTACCGTCATCGCGGGACCGAACCGCTGGCCGTTGCGCCGTCCGGCATGGGCGACGCGAGCATCCCGGCGGCGGCGGCAATGGCCGCGGTCAGCGGCTCGTCGTCGTGCGGCGGCACGGTGCGCAGGTCAAGCACGACCCGGTCGCGGTGGATGTGACCGATCACCGGCGGCGTGGCACGGCGCAGCGCGGCGGCGAAGGCGTCGGCGCTGCCGCCGGGCAGCGCAATGCCGATGCCGGCTGACGGCAGGATAGCCGCCGGCAGGGTGCCGCCGCCGAGACGGCTCGTGCAATCGGTAGCGGCCGCCGGCAGGGAACGGGGAAGACGCCGCACGACCGCCTGTGCGCGTGCCTGCAGCGCGGCGACCGGGACGTGCAGCATTTGCTCGAGCGGAACCGTCCCGGCGTCGTCCAGGTGGCAGTCCACCGTCTGCTGCAACAGCGCCAGCGCCACCTTGTCGAGGCGCAGCGCGCGGAACAGCGGATGCGCCTTCAGGCGGCCGATCCACTCCGCCCTGCCGGCGATCACCCCCGCCTGCGGGCCGCCGAGGAGCTTGTCGCCGCTGAAGCACACCAGCGTCGCCCCGGCTGTCAGCACATCCTGCGGGCGCGGCTCGCGCGGCAGGCCGTCGACACCGTCGGTGCGCGTCACCGCGCCGCTGCCGAGGTCAGCTATCAGCGGAACGCCTGCGTCCGCGGCCACTTCCCGCAACTCGCCGAGCCGCGGTGCGGCCACGAACCCTTCCATGACGAAGTTGCTGCGGTGCACCGAGAGCAGGGCGGCGGTGCCGGCACCGCACGCGGCCGCGTAGTCGCGTCGCGTGGTCTGGTTGGTGGTGCCGACTTCTCGCAGCCGCGCGCCGGCCGCGGTGAGGATATCGGGTATGCGGAACCCGCCGCCGATTTGGATCAGCTCGCCGCGTGATACGATCACCTCGCGGCGCGCCGGATCGCCTGTCGCGGCGCTCGCCGCCAGCAGCAGGGCGGCGGCGCAGTTGTTTACCACGGTAGCGGCTTCGGATTCGCACAGCGCGGCCAGGGCGCGCTCCACGTAGTGTCCCCGGCTGCCGCGCGTGCCGGCGATCAGATCCAGCTCCAGGTTGCTGTAGCCACCGGTGGCCGCAGCCAGCGCGCCGGTGGCGTCGCCCAGCGGAGCGCGGCCCAGATTGGTATGCAGGAGCACCCCGGTGGCGTTGATCACGCGGCGCAGGCGTGCAGCCGCCAACCGCATCGCGGTGCCGCGCACGCGCGCCTCGATCAGCGGGCGCGAGGGAACCGGATCGGTGGCTCGGACCAGGTCGAGTTCGTGCCGCACCAGATCCACGCACAACCGGCGGGGGAGGCTCAGATCGGCGAGTCCGTCGACCAGTCGACTGACAGGCGGAATCGACTCGAACGGGTTGCGGCGGGCAGGGCGCACGCCTGCTTCGTTGCGGTCGTCCGTGCGCGGCGGACCGCCGCTTGAGCTGCTCATCGCGCGGCCGATACTGCCACATCCGCGGCATCGTGGCACGGATCGCGAGTCGCTTGGCGGGGCCCACCACGCGACCTCAGATGGCGGTACAGGCGGCCGCCGGTCCGCAACACGTGCGCGAAGCGGACGCTGATCAGGAAGCGAGGCCGCAAGCGGCCATCGTGACGGTTGCCCCGTGGCGAGCGCGCGAAGCCGAGACTGGTCAGCACGCCGGGCCGCAAGCAGTGGCTCCCCGCGGTTGTCCGAGCGGACCGCCTGCGTCGGTGACGGCGTCAATGCCTGCGAGCAGGCCCGGCGGTGACGACAACGGGTACGCTCGCGGCGCTCGTCACGCGTCCCACGATCGCTTGCACGGCATGGTGGGCGGCCAGCACGGCGCACACTGCTTCGTGCCGCGCCTCGGGGACGCACAACAGCAGCCCGCCGCTGGTCTGTGCATCGGCGAGCAGGACCCGGGTCGGCTCCGGGCAGGTACCCCAGTCGACCGAGTCGTCGGCAGCGGACAGGTTGTCCGCGGTGCCGCCGGGAATGCAGCCGTTCGCGATCAGCTCCGGGAGCGAGGCATCCAGCGCCGGCACGCGGTCGTACCACAGCTCCGCGCCACATGAGCTGGCCGCGCACAGGTCGGCGAGGTGCCCGGTCAGCCCGAAGCCGGTGACGTCAGTGGCCGCAACCAACCCGGATGCGGCGAGATCAGGACCGGCCGCATTGAGTTGCGTCATGGCGGCCACGGCCCGCTCCACCGCCCGCGCAGGCGCGGCAGCGCGCTTCAGGGCCGTGGTGACAATGCCCGTTCCCAGCGGCTTGGTAAGCATCAGCAGATCCCCCGCCCGCGCCGCGTCCTTGGCGAGCAACCGTTCCGGATGTACCAGTCCGGTCACCGCCATGCCGTAGATCGGCTCCGGGTTGCGAACCGTATGTCCACCGATCACCGCACACCCGGCACCATGCGCCGTATCCGCGCCGCCGCGCAAAATCGCCGCGATCACCGAGTCGGGCACCTGGTCGGGGGGAAAGCCGAGCACGTTGAGGGCCGACAGCGGCCGACCGCCCATCGCGTACACATCGGACAGCGCGTTGGCGGCGGCGATGCGCCCGTAGGTGTAGCCGTCGTCGACCACCGGCGTGAAGAAATCCACCGTCTGCACCAGCGCCCGCTCGGCGTCGAGCCGGTACACTCCTGCGTCGTCGCCGGCAGCCGAACCGATCAGCACGTTGGGATGGTCGATCGCGGGAAGCTGGCCCAGGACCTGGGCCAGTGCCTGCTGGCTGAGCTTGGCCGCTCACCCGGCGCACGACGACAGCGCCGTGAGCCGAAAGATCTCTTCGCGCGTCAACTCGACCACCCCCTTCGTTGCAAAGTATGAGCGGAGAGGGTAGGAATCGAACCCACCTCGCCCTGCATCGGCAGGGTCGACAACGGTTTTGAAGACCGCGGGGACCACCAGGCACCCATCACTCTCCCGGAAACTGAGCGTCGCGCCGCTTGATCCAGGGTAACTCAACCAGCCGCGCCCGCATACCGGGGCCGGCGCCGAGCAGCGGGTTCGGCGTTCATTTTGCGGTGGTCACCCGATTGCGGCCGGATTACGGTTGACGCATGGTTGAGGCGATGCCGCCGCGCGACGAGATGCTCGCGGCGTTCAACAGCCGGGACGGCAGCTACGACGGCCTGTTCGTGGCCGCCGTGCGCACCACCGGCATCTTCTGCCGCTGCTCCTGCCCGGCGCGCAAGCCGGAGCCGCGCAACGTGGAGTTCTTCGCCACCGCCGGCACGGCGCTGGCCGCCGGCTACCGCCCCTGCCTGCGCTGCCGCCCGCTCGATCCGGGCGGCGCGGCGCCGGCATGGCTGTCCGCGCTGCTCGCCGACCTGGAGCGTGATCCGCGGCGGCGCTGGACCGATGCCGACCTGGCCGCGGCCGGACTGCGCCCGGAGGCGGTGCGGCGCTGGTTCCGGCGGCGCTTCGGGATGACCTTCCACGGTTACGCCCGCGCCCGGCGGCTGGCGGCGGCGGTGGGCGACCTGCAGCAGGGTGTGCCGGTCACGGACGCCGCCTTCGACCACGGCTACGAGTCGCTGAGCGGGTTCAGCGACGCGATCCGCAACCTGGTCGGGACTTCGCCCGGCGCCACGGGCGGCTCCACGCTGCTGGCGGTGGCTCCGGTGGACACTCCGCTGGGCGTGATGATGCTCGGTGCCGTCGGCGGCACGCTGTGTCTGGCCGAGTTCGCCGATCCGAACCGCCTCGCAGGGCAACTCCGCCGCGTGTGCAAGCGTCTGGATGCCACCCTGGTGCCGGGCCGGGAACCGCCGATCGACCGGGCCGCGGAGCAGATCGCCGAGTACTTCGCCGGCGGGCGGCGCTGTTTCGAGCTGCCCCTGCGACCAGCCGGCACCGAGCTGCAGCGGCTGGTGTGGGACACGTTGCTGCGGATCCCCCACGGCGACACCTGGAGTTACGGACGTGTCGCCGCCGAGATCGGGCGACCGCGCGCCGCCCGTCCGGTGGGCCGCGCGGTCGGCGCCAACCCGATCGCCGTCGTCATTCCCTGCCACCGGGTGGTCGGCGGCAATGGCGCCCTGACCGGCTACGGCGGCGGCCTGTGGCGCAAGCAGCGCCTCCTGGAACTGGAACGGAAGTAGGGTACCGGCGCCTGCCAAACCGGCTGCCGGGTCGTTGGTGAGGCCCCCGCGAGCGTGTGCGTTTCCCGGAAACGGGCTACGGTACCCGCGAAAGGAGGCTCCATACGTGCCGAAGTTCGTATTCATGCCGCCGCAGGACGACGGGCGGCGGATGCTCGCCGCCCGCTTGGCAGAGGCTGTTCCCGAGTTTCACGTAACCTCGCCCGAGACCGACGAGGAGGCGCTGGAGGCGATCCGTGACGCCGATGCGGTCTACGGTTGGGTGTCCCCGGCCGCCCTGGCCGTCGCCGAGAAGCTCGCCTGGGTGCAGAACCCGGACGCCGGGCCGTTCTACGGCTACTACTACCGGGAGTTGATCGAACACCCGCTGGTCATCTGCAACCCGCGCGGCATCTACTCCGACCACATCTCGCACCACATCCTGATGTTCGTGCTGGCGCTGTCCCGCGGCCTGCCGTGGTACCTGGACGCGCAGCGCAACCGCGCGTGGGACAAGGACGCCCGCAAGACGCCCTACGTCTACCTCGGCGAGGCCACCGCGCTGATCAACGGGGTAGGGGGCATCGGCCACGAGACCGCCAGGTTGTGCCACGAGCTGGGCATGACCGTGATCGGCATCGAGCCGCGCCCGGAGCACGACCTGCCGTACGTGGAGTTGCACGCCCCGGACGAGCTGGACGACCTCCTGCCGCGCGCCGACTTCGTCATCACCACCGTCCCGCACACGCCCCAGACCGAGTTCACGTTCGACGCCGCCCGGTTCAGGCTGATGAAGCCGACCGCGTACTTCATCAACATCGGGCGCGGCATGGTGTGCAGGATCGACGACCTCGCCGACGCCGTCGAATCAGGCCAGATCGCGGGCGCCGGCCTGGATGTCTACGAGCACGAGCCGCTGCCCGCCGATCACAAGCTGTGGGGCCTCCCGAACGTGCTGATGACGCCGCACGTGGCGGTGGCGGACGCCGGCAACATCCCCGACCGCCGCTTCCGGATCATCCTCGACAACGCGCGCCGCTTCCTCGCCGGCCAACCCCTGACCAACGTCGTGGACAAGACCAGGTGGTATTAGCCACAGCAACCCGGTGAGCGCATCAGCCCGATTTGACGCGCGCCCTGACGGTGCGATAGTATCAGATCTGTGCGCGATAAATCAGATTACCAGTCGCGTGCGGCAATTGCTCGCGAGCAACGGATCTCTGCAACCGAGGCGAGCCGCTCGTTCTCGAAGCTGCTTGACCGGATCGAATTGCAGGGTGGCCGCTTCGTCGTCCATCGCCGGGGCAATGACGTTTGCGTCATGGCGCCGCCTCCGGTTGCGCCGCGCCGCGCCTCGGAGTGCATCGCACATCTTCGCAACCGATCCGGTGTCCTGCTCGACGGTGGTTTCGGCGGCGACCTGCGCGACATCCTGGCCGGCGAGGCGGTCGAGGAGCCTCCCGCTTGGGATTCCTGATCGATTCCACGGCATGCATCCACGCCGAACGCAACCGCCGCACGCCGGAGCAACTCGTCGCCGAGATCATGGAGCGCTGGGGCAATGCCGAACTGTGGGTGTCGGTGATGAGCGCGGCGGAGCTGTTTCACGGCTGCTGGCGCGCCGACCACCCGTCGCGGCGAGCAAGACGCGAGGAATTCATCGAGGCTCTGCTGGGGGCGATTCCGGTGCTCCCCGTCACCCTCACGGTCGCGCGCGTGGTGGGTCGGATCGATGCGCAACTGAGCGCCGCGGGACAGAGGATCCCGACATCGGACCTGCTCATTGCGGCGACCGCGCTGTCCCGCGGCGACGCGATCGTCACCGGGGACGCCCGCCACTTCGACCGCGTCGCCGGGCTCACGGTGCACCGGTTCACGTAAGCGTCGACGCGGTAACTCGCTGCCGCTGAACGCCAGAGCTGACGCTACCAGAGGATCGGCACCGGGTAGCCCTTGATGAGCGGGTCCGGCGTAACCAGAGAGCAGGCATCCATGATCGCCTGGGCAACCAGGATGCGGTCGAAAGGATCCCGGTGGCGGGCGGGCAGCTTGGCCAAGACCAGCGTGGCATCTTCGGTAATCGGCAGCCGCTCAATACCGTGCAGCTCTCGTTGCCGGGGAATGTAGTCATCTACCGGGAGGGTCAACTGCAGGCGCCCGGCCGCGTGCTTGATGACTATCTCCCAAGCCGACGCGGCGCTCAAGTAGACGTCGTTGTCCGGATCCACGATGGCATCCCGTGCCCGTGCGCTCAGACTGGGATGGTCATCGACCAACCACAGGAACGTACAGGTATCCAGGAGCAGACGCATCAACGGTCGTCCGGTTGCGCACCGCCGTCAAACAGGTCGAGCAATTCATCCGGCAGCGGCGCAAAGAAGCTCTCGGGAATGGTGGCGAGCCCCTTGCCGAGGCCTACCGGGCGGGGCGTCGAGCGCGGGGCCGGCAGGGGACGAATCTCGGCAATCGGCCGGTTGCGTCGACACAGAATGATGCGATCGCGCTCGCCGAGGGCCGCGAGATGCTCGGACAGATGCGTCTTGGCCTCATGTATGTTCAGAACCTTGTCAGACATGGTTCGAAAGTAAACCATGTTTCAAGTCGTATCAAGGGTCAGAGGTCATCGCGGGGCGGGCGCGAGCGCCAAGGCACAGGATCGGACGGCGTCCGAGCTGACTCGGCAGGCGATGGACGAGTTCCGTGAACGGCGGATCGCCCGTGCCCCGCAAGGGGGCGTTGACACTATTCCTGCGTCGGGCCAAAATCAGATTAAGGATGGATAGATCAGATAACCGGTCGCGGACCGAGCACGCACGCGAGCAACGGATCTCTGCAACGGAGGCGAGCCGTTCGTTCTCGAAGCTGCTTGACCGGATCGAGTTGCAGGGTGGCCGCTTCGTCGTCCATCGCCGGGGCAACGACGTCTGCGTCATGGCGCCGCCTCCGGTTGCGCCACGCCGCGCATCGGAGTGCATCGCACATCTTCGCAATCGAGCCCCGGTTCTGCTCGACGGCGGTTTGCGTGACATCCTGGCCGGCGAGTCGGTCGAGGGACCTCCCGCTTGGGATTCCTGATCGATTCCACGGCATGCATCCACCGCGGTGTACGGCTGGGTGTCCCCGGAGGCGCTCGCGGTCGCCGGGCTGGACGTCTACGAGCACGAGCCGCTGCCCGCCGGCCACAAGCTGTGGGGCCTTCCGAACGTATCGATGAAGCCGCACGTGGCGGTGGCGGACGCCGGCAGCATCCCCACACGCCGTTTCGGCATCATCCTCGACAACGCGCGCGGTCGTCCGGTTGGGCACCGCCGTCAAACAGGTCGAGCAACTCATCCGGCAGCGGCGCAAAGAAGCTCTCCGGAACGGATGCGAGCCCCTTGCCGAGGCCTACCGGGCGGGGCGTCGAGCGCGGGGCTGGCAGGGGACGAATCTCGGCAATCGGCCGGTTGCGTCGACACAGAATGATGCGATCGCGCTCGCCGAGCCCCGCGAGATGCTCGGGAAGATGCGTCTTGGCTTCATGTATGTTCAGGATCTTGTCCGACATGGTTCGACCGTCGTGGCCGAGTTGGTCGACGTGCTGCCCCGCACTTCCGCAAGCTGATTGGCGCAATCATGGGGAGTCGATCCCCTGCTCGTTGCGCAGCTCCCGCCAGTCAGGCGGGCGTGCGGGGATGATTCCCTTCTGCAGCAACCAGTCGTCGATCAGCTGGTAGATTTCGGAAATCTCCTCATCGGAATGTCCGTGAGCATGCATCCAGTCCTCGAAGGGTCGTTCACCTGCGAGCATCCGGTCGAGCAGATCCTGAACGTCGGTCTCCGACACGCCGAGCGCTTCCGTTTGCACCTGCCCGCTCGCGGGGATGACACCGGTGGCGTTCAGGTCCAGCAGCGCCCGACGATTCTCTCGAACCAATTGCTCAAGGTAGTCGCGGACGGCAACCTTTTGGGAGGCGCTGAACCGGCGCATTTCCATCTGGTCGTCGAGACGCTCCCGGACCCTGGCGACCCCGCCCCTGGCAAGCCAGCCTCTTAGATCGTCCGCGGCACTGCCGACCGAACGGAAGCGGTCGTGCTTCATGACTTCGAGTGTGTACTCGAAAACACCTCGAAAGAACTCTTCCCACCTGTCAGTTTCCAGATGCTCGATCAGGGACATGTAAGCTATCCTCCAGGCTCACCATACGCCAGTGTTGAATCAGATCACAACACGCGAGGGCCGGCGGAGCCGGCGGAGTATGGAAGACGCTGATATCGCTGCTGTCGAATGGCGTTGGTGGCGTTGGCGTGGCGTGGGGTGGCGGGGCGATGGTGGCGATGCGATGCGACTCGGCGGCAGCAAGCGGGAAGGCGGGCTTGCCGCGCCAAGTCACGCCGGGCCGAGATGGCCCGGCCAGAACCAGCGCATCAGGTCGTCGCTCCAGGCGATGGCGATGCTGGCCTCGCCGTGGCGGGCGCGCTCGCGGCGGCCGCGGCGGGTGGCGCCGTGGAAGGTGAGCAGATACTTGCCGACTGCCGGATGGCGGCGCAGGTCGGGGAGGTGGCCGGCGGTGATCCGTCCCTGCGCCCACGGCCACTGCCGTTGGCCGGGCGCGCGCACGAGCCGCCGCATCGCCATCGGCCAGTACAAGACCTCGCCGGCCGCGGCGTGCCGCAGATCATCGTGGTGCTCGGCGTCGCCGGCGGCATTCCCGCGTCGCGCATCGTGCGCGGCGCGGTGATCGGGGTCAAGGAAAACGCCTACTTCCAGGCGGCGCAGGCAATCGGCACCTCCACGGGCGGCACCCTGCTGCGCCACGTGCTGCCCAACATCGCGGCGCCCGTGCTGATCGTTTACAGCATCAACGTGGGCAACGTGATCATCTCCGAGGCGTCGCTGAGCTTCCTCGGCTTCGGCCTGCCGGCGGTATGGGAGAGACGCGCGTTGTACGCGGACGCCGAATGCCATACTATCAGTGTGTGATAGAACAGACCTACCGCTACATCGTGGCCGTTGAGGGGATTCGGTCCGGACGACCGATAGTCGAAGCCACCCGTATCGGCGTTCATGACGTTGTGGGCCTGTACGTCAGCGGGGCCACGGTCGACGAAATAACCAGGGAGTTGCCGCCAGTTTCCAGGGCCCAAGTGTTCGAGTGCCTTGCCTATTATGAGGACCACAAGGCTGATATCGACCTCTGGATAGCTGAACAAATGGCTGACATTGAAAGGCCGGAGTGAGGTTCCTGCTCGATCACGACGTTCCAGATACCATCGCAGGAGTGCTGGCCAGGGCGGGTCATGAGGTGAACCTTCTGCGGGAGGTTCTCCCAGTCGACGCAAAAGATGTTCAAGTTCTTGCTTTGGCTGCTCGACGGGAGCTCGTCCTGCTGACGTGTAATCGGGACGATTTCTTGGAGTTGGCCAGCAAACGGCCGCACGCCGGTATCATAATAATCGTACGCCGTAGGACTAGGGCAGCGGAGTGTGCGGCTCTGCTGCGTCTCCTTGAAGCGGCAGGTGACAGTGGAATCCTCGCGAGCATCAACTTCGCGTGACAGCGTGATCAGACAAGCTGCCGGCGGCGACGTTACGGACTGGAGGAACCTGCGGTACCCCCTGTTCGAGCACCCCCGATTCGATCAACTCTTCGATCTCCGTCTCGGACAGGCCCAACAACGTGCGCGCGATATCCCGCGTGTGCTCACCGAGCACCGGAGCCGGTTCCAGCGCCGGCTCGGGGAGGTGGGAAAAGCGGGCAGGGCCGGTTTCCATCAGCAGCGGCTCGCGGTACAGCGGGTGGCGGGCGCGGGTGTGGAATCCTTGCTCCTGGAACAGCGGAAAATCGGGGACGTCCTGCGCGCGGAGCATGGCGGCCGCGGGGACGCCGGCCGCCTGCAACCTCTCCATCGCCTCATGCGGGGTACGGGTGGCAAGCCAATCGATCAACAGGGCGTCGATGCGCGCCCGCGCCTGGTCTCTCCCGGCCCTGGTGGCAAGCTCGGGCTCGGCACCGAGATCGGGCCGCCCCATGGTCGAGCACAGTGCCCGCCACTCCTCGTCGGAACGCACCGTCACCACGCACCACTCGTCATCGCCGAGTGCCGGGAACACTCCCCACGGTGCGTCGTGGGCGACCTGTTCAGCGATCGTCGCGCCCGCGGAGCCTGCGGCGTTCAGCGCACGAGCCGCGATGTCGGTGGCTTGATGGCTGAGGATGATTTCCGCCTGCGAGGTGCTGACTGTGCCGCCGCGACCCGTGTGCAGCCTGCGGATCAGCAGGGCGAGAACCCCGGTGGCGGCCACCCGACCGGCAACATGATCGGGGTAGATGGTCGAGGCATCGCCGAAGCCGTCCACTTCACCTGGATAACGCCACTGCTTGGTCAGGCCAGCGGATGCCCGTACCAGCGGCCCATAGCCAAGACGCTTCGACCACGGCCCGTCCGGCCCGAAGGCTGAGCTGTCGGCAACGATAATGCCGGGATTGACCGCCCTCAGTACCTCGGAGCCGAGCCCGAGCGAGTCCATCGTGCCGGGCCTGAAATTGGTCATGACCACGTCGCTCTGCGCCACCAGCTTCAGGAACAGCCGTTTGCCTCTCTGGTCACGCAGATTGAGGCCCAGCCCGCGCTTGTTGCGGTGGCCGGCGGCGAATGGCAGCGACACGGGGCTGCCGTCACGGCTCCGCCTGGTGCCGTCCAGGTAGGCGCTGTTCTCGATCTTGATGACGTCAGCCCCTTGATCGGCCAGCAGGCGCGACTGTTCGGCGCCGACCACGATCACGCCGAGATCGAGCACGCGGAGCCCCGACAGCGGGCGCGCGCCCGCAAACGGCCAGCGCGGCACTTCCGGTTTGCGCGGAGCAGGCGTTGCGGGTGGGGCAGCCGAATCCGCGGGACGGCAGCCGGCGCGCGCCCCGTCGATCTCGATCATGCCATTGGGCACCGGCACCGAGTGTCCGGGGGAGATTTCGACCGGGACCAAGGCTCGGCGCGCGATGACCTGGTCGCTTCGCAACACCTCGTCGACGTCGAGCACGGCCGCAATCGGCACGCCGGCGCGTTGGCCGTGCCGTTCCAGGTCGGCGCGCGTCTGGCCGGCAAAGAAACGTCCGATGGCCGGGATCAGCTCCGGATTGTCGAACCGCGTGACCAGGTCATTGAACGAGGGGTCGGCAAACTCGGGAGGGCTCCCCATCCATCGGAACATGCCCTGCCATTGGCGCGGCGCGAGTACGCAAATGCGCACGGCACCATCCGCGCAGGGCACGATGGGATACATGAACCCGACCTCCGGACGGCCGCGGGGCGCTTCGCTCGGCGGGATACCGGATGTCGCGCTTCCGTAGATGCCGAATGCCGGATCGAGCGTCTGGCTCGCCCCCTTCATCAGCGAGAAATCAATGTGGTCACCGTGGCCGCTCTTCAGACGGTTGACGTAGCCCAGAACAGCGACGTACGCCGCCTGAGCGAGTGCGCATTCAATCGCAAGGTTGCCGGGCGGCAGGAGCGGCGGGCGCCCGGGAAGTCCCGAGCGCGCCAGCCCGCCGCCGAGCGCATCGAGCACCGGCGCCGTCGCCTGCCACCGGGCGTACGCACCGGTCTGCCCGAAGTCGCTCACGGACAGGATGACCAGCGTCGGGTGCTGTGCGGCGATGCGGACCGCGCCCAATTGAGCGGCCTCGGCAGACCCGGGGCGCGTCGATTCGATGAGAAGATCCGCCTCGGCGAGCAAGGCCCGGAATGCGGTCCGATCCTCCGGATCGCCAAGATCAAGCTCGACATTGGTCTTGCCCAGGTTGCGGATTGCGAAGTCTACGCTCAGTCCGGCAACGACTGGCGCCGCCGTCCGGTCATGGTGGCCGCCACGTGGTTCAACGCGCACCACCCGCGCGCCCAATGCCGCGAGGTCTCGACCGATGGACGCGGCCGCGCCACCGGCGAGGTCGACGACCTTCATGTATCGAAGCGGAAGTGCTGGTCTCACGAGATCACGACAAGGACCCTCACAAGGACTGGCACAGCGCCAGCGTTCGTGTCAACCGACACGGCAGCCTCCGCTCAGCCTCCGCGACGTGCCCGACTCTTCGAGTGACCATCGATCCGTCCGGGCTGAACGGATTGCGCCGCAGGTCGCAGATCATGGCCGACAAACCGGTGACCGTCCGACGTGGGAAGATCGGCGACCGGATCGGACGGTTGGACCGCGCCGACCTGGTCGGTCTCAATCGAGCACTCGCGTTCTGCATGGGCCTCTCCGACTGACGCACCGCGTCAGGATGACAACCGTGCCGGCGGATTGTGGATCAGAGGAGGGCGGGGTGGGTGAGGTGCAGCGTCTGGCCGGCTGAGACGCCGCGCAGGGCGGTGCGGCGGCCGTCCGGCCACTCCACCTCGACGTCGCACTCGGTGGCGGCGCCGAGGCCGAACACCTGCAGCAGCGGGTTCTGCGACAGGTAGTTGCTGCCCAGGATCAGCTCGCGCATGCGGGTGCGCGGCCCGGCTGCGGTGGCGGTGGTCACGCTGATGCGGGCGCCCACCGCCTCGGTGTTGGGCGGTATCCCGCGCAGCAGGACGCGCAGGTAGTTGGCGCCGGTGGTCAGGTTCTCCCACAGGGTCGCCGACTCGTGCAGCAGCAGGATGTCGACGTCGCCGTCGTTGTCGAAGTCGGCGCATACCGCGCCGCGCCCGAACTCGCTGTCGTCGAGCCCCAGCGCTGTGGCGCGGTCGGTGAAGGTGCCGTCGCCACGTCCCACGAAGGCGCGCGACCGGTCCGCGGTGTAGTCCGCCTCGTAGCTGCCCAGGCTGATCCAGCCGTTGGTGTGGTAGATGTCCAGGTTGCCGTCGTTGTCGAAGTCGATGGCGCAGGCAGCCCAGCCCCAGCCGCCGTCCACCACGCCGGCGGCATCGGTGGCGTCGGCGAACACGCCGCTGTCGTTGCGGTACAGGCGGTTGCCGCGGAACGGGTCCGGCGTTTCGCCGGGCCCGCCGTAGTACACGCTGGTCACGAACCAGTCGAGGTCGCCGTCGTTGTCGAAGTCGGCCACCGCCGAGCCCATGCCGTGGTCGTCGATCAGTACGGCCGGGTCGGTGACGTTGCGGAAGGTGCCGTCGCGGTTGTTCAGGAACACCTGTGAGCGGTTGAAGTCGGCCACGAACAGCAGGTCGGGGTAGCGGTCGCCGTCGATGCGGGCGAAGGTGGGCGTGAAGGTCCAGTCGCGGCCGAGGGAGGGGTGGCCGTCGGGAAACGGCTCCTCGGGATCGGGCAGCGTCAGGATGGTGGCCGCGATGCCGGCCGCGTCGCTGACCCGGGTGAACCGGATGCCGTGGGCGTCGCTGTCGTTGCGCCACAGGTGCTCGGTGAACAGGCCGCGGGAGGTCTCGCGCACGTACAGGATGGCGGGCCGCGCCGTGCCCCAGTGCGCCAGCGCCAGGTCGAGGTCGCCGTCCAGGTCGTAGTCGCCGAACGCCGCCGAGAAGGTCTGCTCGGCGCTCATGGCGTCGAGTCCGGAGTGCCGGGTCACGTCGCTGAACGTGCCGTCGCCGTCGTTGCGGTACAGCCGGGACGGGTCGCCCTGCAGGCCGCCGACGAACAGGTCAAGGTCGCCGTCGCCGTCGATGTCGGCGAACGTCGGCCCGGCGTGGCGGTAGTTGTCCGCCGGCGGGCGGGTGAAGGCGAGTCCCGCCGCCGACGCCACGTCCGTGAACCGCAGGCCGCCGTCGTTGCGGTACAGGAGGTTGGGGCCGATGTCGCCGCGCACGATGAACAGGTCGACGTCGCCGTCGCCGTCGTAGTCGCCGGCGGCGGCGCTGGTGCGGGCCATCAGGTCCACGAACGCAAAGCCGTCGATGCCGCGCATGCCGCTCTCGAAGGCGATGCCGGAGCCCGGCGTGGCATCGCGGAACCGCGTGGCCGGCGCCTCCGCGGCGACCGGCGCGACAGCGGCGGCGGCCAGGACAACCGCCACCAGCGCCCGGATGCGGTTTGGGCGTAGGCATGCCTGTGGTGGCCGGTGCCGGCCGGCGGTCATGGCGTGAGCCCATCGGTGGCCGGCAGTCAGGACGGACGCGGGCAGCGTTCGGGGGCGGGTAGGGCGCGAGGGCGCCGGCGGTGGCTGATGGCGGCCGGTGATCAGGTGGTGAACTGGTCGGCTGCCGGCACTCACCGGCCGGCCGGGGCGCCCGCGGCGCGCCGGTTGCCGCGGAATCCTCCGTAGTTGGTACCGGCGCCGCCGCGCAGGCGCGGGTCCAGCAGGTCGCGAGCGGCATCGCCGAAGTTGTTCATGGCGTATACCGTGACGGTGAGACACAGGCCCGGCCACAGCGCCAGGTGCGGCGCCTGCTCCATGTAGCGGCGTCCCTCGCGGCTCAACAGCCCGCCCCAGCTCGGTATCTCGATCGGCAGCCCGAAGCCGAGAAAGCTCAGGGAGGCCTCGCTGATGATCACGCCGCCGATGTTGATGCTGAAGATGATCACCAGTATCGGCGCGATGTTGGGGATTACGTGGCGCAGCAGGGTGCTGCCGGTGCGGGTGCCGATCGCCTCGGCCGCCTGGAAGTAGATGTTTTCCTTGACCCCGATCACCGCGCCGCGCACCACGCGGGAGCCGACGATGCCGCCGCTGACGCCGAGCACGATGATCACCTGCGGCAGGCCGCGCCCCACGATCGACATGATGGTGAGCAGCAGCAGCAGGCCGGGGAAGGCCATCCAGGCGTCCACGAAGCGCTGCATCATCAAGTCCAGCTTGCCGCCCAGGTAGCCGGACACGCCGCCGATCAGCAGCGCCACCAGCACGTTGAGCGCGGTGGCGCTCAGGCCCACGAACAGCGACAGGCGGGCGCCGAGCAGCACCCGGCTGAAGAA
Organism: Spirochaetaceae bacterium; assembly: GCA_028821475.1. Lineage (GTDB taxonomy): Bacteria > Spirochaetota > Spirochaetia > SZUA-6 > Bin103 > Bin103. Next base: position 10,176 of record JAPPGB010000083.1, on the reverse strand, counting down.
GTCGCGGCCGACGTGGTCGGTGCCCAGCAGGTGCTCGGCCGACGGCCCCTTGAGCCGGTTCTTGGCGTTGACCTCGTGGATGTCGTACGGCGCCAGTTGCGTCGCGAAGATGCTGACCACGATCAGGACCAGGACCACCCCGCCGCTCACCGCGCCGAGCGGTTTCTCCCTGATCAACCGTGCGAAGAACTGCGCGAACGGCGACCGCCGGCGCGGAGCCTCCATGCTCGTTGCGGACGGGCTCGCCGGCGGCGTTGCCGCTGTTCCGGTCTCACTCATGCCGGCGCACTACGCGTAGCGGATCCTCGGGTCCAGGTAGACGTAGACCAGGTCGATCAGCAGGTTGATCAGCACCACGCCGACCCCGAAGAACAGGTTGACTCCGGACACGATCGGGTAGTCCCGGTCCGACAGCGCGATCAGCATGAGCTGCCCCATGCCGGGCAGGTTGAAGATGTTCTCGATGATCACCGAGCCGCCCACCAGCAGCGGCAGCGACAGCCCGATGGCGGACACCACCGGGATCATGGCGTTCTTGATGGCGTGCCGGACGATCACCAGGCGCTCGCGCAGGCCCTTGGCCCAGGCGGTGCGCACGTAGTCCTGGCGCAGCACCTCCAGCATCATCGTCCTGGTGAAGCGCATGGTGCCGGCCGACATCGCGGTGCCCAGGATGATGCTCGGGATCAGGAACACGCCCAGGCTCTCCCACGGGTCATCCAGGAACTTGACCATCAGGATCGGCGGCGCCCAGTTCCACCACAGCGCCGGGTAGATGATCACCATGATCGCGAGCCAGAAGTTGGGCGTCGCCAGCCCCAGCACGGCGATGGTGCGGCCCGCGTAGTCGGCCGCGGTGTCCTGGCGGATCGCCGAGTACACCCCCACCGGCAGCGCGATCACCATGCCGATGACCAGGGACATCAGGCCCAGTTGGAAGGTCGGCCCCGCGCGGGTCCAGATCTTCGCTTCCACGGTGTCCTTGCCGAGCAGCGAGTTGCCCAGCGTGCCGTGCAGGAAGATGCCGCGCAGCCACAGCAGGTACTGCACGTGCACCGGCTTGTCGAGGCCGAGCACCCGCTCCAGCGCGGCGCGGTCGAGCGGCTCGGCCAGGTAGTCCATCCGTGACTCCAGCGCGTCGATGACGTCGCCGGGAATGAAGCGCACCGACAGGAACACCAGCGCGCTCAGGATCAGCAGGGTGGGGATGATCAGCAGCAGTCTGCGGATGATATAGGCTCGCACGGCGTGCGCTTCCGCGTCTTACGACTGAGCTATCGACGCCGCAGCGGAGTGACGGCCCTGCCGTCATCCCACCGCGGCGTCATGCCCCTGAAGGCGACGCGTTTACTTGACGTACTCGTCCTTCAACTCCTGGTCGATCCACAGGCGCGCCATCATCACCGGTCCGCGCTCCATGCTGCCGAGCTGCAACTCGCCGCTGTGGCCGACGATCCACGGCTGGAACACGAAGATCTGCGGCAGCCGGTGCGACCAGCCGTACCAGTGGTTGGCGATCAAGTGGAGGTCCGCCTCCTTGACCAGCCGCTGGTGCTCCGCCAGGTCGGTGGTTTCCGCGGCCGCGTCGAGCAGCGCATTCATCTTCGCATCATCGATCCCGGGGGCGTTCCAGGTGGCGTCGGTATAGGCGACAACGTGCAGCGAACCGAGCGGATTGCCGGTAAACGTGCCCAACTCGCGCCCCGACATGCCCTGATACGCCCTGCTCTGAATCAGGGGTACCAGGGTGGCGCCATCGTGCGGCCGCACTTCCACCTCGACGCCGATGTCGCGCCAGTAGGCGACCTGCAGGTCAAAGAACGGCAGTGGGCGGCCCTCCCACACGTCATAGTGGGTCCGGAACCGGATGCCATCCTCCCCACGCGGGTAGCCGGCCTCGTCGAGCAACTGCTCGGCGCGCTCCGGATCGTAGCGGTAGTACTGTGCGATCTCTTCGGGCCACTCCGAGAACGGGGTGAAGTACCCGGCCTTGGCGCCGCGGCCGATCCTCCCCTCCGGCACCCAGTCGGCCTGGCCGTCGAAGAAGTCGTTGTTCATGGCTTCAAGGTCGAACGCCATCTGCATGGCGCGGCGTACGTTGATGTCGTCGAACGGCTCGTTGCCGATGTTGAATCCAATGCAGGTCTCGCAGCGGAACACGCGCCGGAAGAATTGCAACTCGGGGTTGCTTTCGCGCAGCGAATTGAAGTCGTCGACCGAGTTGATCTGGGTGTTGCCGGGGCTGCCGAGGTGATCGACCTGCCGGGTGCGGATCGCCGCGAGCCGGGCCGCCGGCTCTTTCATGAAGATGCCGCGCACCTCGTCGATGTAGGGCAGGCGATTGTCCGGGAACTTCTCGTCGAAGCCCCAGTAGTCGTCGATCCTGTTCCACACCATCAGGCTCTCTTCGACCCACTCGACCAGGTCGAACGGGCCGGTGCCGACGTTGTTGCGCCAGTCCTGCACGTCGCCGTGCTCCTCGATCACCTCGGGTGCGTAGATCGACCGGCTGAGCTGGAAGAAGATGTCATACAGCGGGTCGAGCCGCGGCTGGGTCAGCTTGAACACCACGGTGCGGTCGTCGGTGGCGGTAATCGACTCGTATCTGCCCTCGTATCCTGCGCCCAGCGAGGGCGAAATCCCCTGCTCGGCGAACTGCTCGAGCCCGAAGTAGCGTTGCCAGTTGTAGGCGATGTCGTGCGCGGTGAGCTGGCGGCCGTTGGTCGGCGGCCGGTCGCGCCAGAACACGTTGTCGCGGATGGTGAACACCACGGTGACGTCGTCGGGCATGGTCCAGCTCTCGGCCAGTTGACCGGTCATCACCGAGACCGGGATGACATCGGTGTCGTAGGCGAATACGTCCCGGTCGATGCCCCAGTCGCCGATGGCCAGACTCTCGTTGACACCATTGATGGCGTTGTTGGAGTGGTGGGTGAACCAGGTGTCGGAACTCGGCGGCGACCCGACCGCGGCATAGCTGATCGACCCACCGTAGCGCGGCGCCAGCAGCATCTTGCCGGTGGTGGGATCCTCCACCATCTCGCGAGGCTCGGCGGAGGTGGTCTCGGTTTCCTCCTCACCGCCGGCAAACGGAACGGCAGCCGCCACCAGCGCAAACGCCAGTGCCAGCACCAACAGTCTTGAAGTCATGAGGGACTCCTCCTTCGTTTACGGGCTCGGAACTGCCTCCCGCCACCCGTGTTCGTGTGTGTATCGGCTTATGCTAACAGAACCGTCAGCGTATTCCCAACGTCGCAGCGGGATGGTCACCGGGCGACCATCCCGCTGCGTTCGTCATGCGTCCGAAGGCCGCGTTACTTGACGTACTCGTCTTTCAATTCCTGGTCGATCCAGAGGCGCGCCATCATCACCGGCCCGCGCTCCATGGTGCCGATCGCCAACTCGCCGCTGTGGCCTACGATCCACGGCTGGAACACGAAGATCTGCGGTATGCGGTGCGACCACATGTACCACTGGTTGGCGGTGATGTAGAGGTCCGCCTGCTTGACCAGCCGCTGGTGTTCCGCGAGGTCGGTACTTGCGGCGGCCTCGTCGAGCAGCGCGTTCAGCTCCGGATCATCGATTCCCGGGGCGTTCCAGGTGGCGTCGGTATAGGCCAGGGCACGCAGCAGACCGAGCGGATCGGCGGTGAAGAAACCCGACTCGCGCCCCGACATGCCCTCGTAAGCTCCGCTCTGAATCAGGGGAACCAGGGTGGCGCCGTCGTGCGGCCGCACCTCCACCTCGACGCCGATGTCGCGCCAGTAGGCGACCTGCAGGTCGAAGAACGGCAGCGGTCGGCCCTCCCAGACGTCGTAGTGGACCCGGAACCGGATGCCGTCGTCGCCGCGCGGGTAGCCGGCCTCGTCGAGCATCTGCTCGGCGCGCTGCGGATCGTATCGGTAGTATTGCGCGATCTCCTCGGGCCACTCCGAGAACGGGGTGAAGTACCCCGCCTTGCTGCCGCGGCCGATCAGCCCTTCCGGCTCCCAGTCGGCCTCGCCGTCGAAGAAGTCGTCGTTCATCGCCTCGAAGTCGAACGCCATCTGCATGGCGCGGCGCACGTTGATGTCGTCGAACGGCTTGTTGGCGATGTTGAACCCGATGCAGGTCTCGCAGCGGAACACGCGTTTGAAGAACTGCAGCTCGGGGTTGCTGTCGCGCAGCGACTTGAAGTCGTCGATCGAGTTGATCTGGGTGTTGCCGGGGCTGCCGAGGTGATCGACCTGCCGGGTGCGGATCGCCGCGAGCCGGGCCGCCGGCTCTTTCATGAAGATGCCGCGCACCTCGTCGATGTAGGGCAGGCGATTGTCCGGGAACTTCTCGTCGAAGCCCCAGTAGTCGTCGATCCTGTTCCACACCATCAGGCTCTCTTCGACCCACTCGACCAGGTCGAACGGGCCGGTGCCGACGTTGTTGCGCCAGTCCTGCACGTCGCCGTGCTCCTCGATCACCTCGGGTGCGTAGATCGACCGGCTGAGCTGGAAGAAGATGTCATACAGCGGGTCGAGCCGCGGCTGGGTCAGCTTGAACACCACGGTGCGGTCGTCGGTGGCGGTAATCGACTCGTATCTGCCCTCGTATCCTGCGCCCAGCGAGGGCGAAATCCCCTGCTCGGCGAACTGCTCGAGCCCGAAGTAGCGTTGCCAGTTGTAGGCGATGTCGTGCGCGGTGAGCTGGCGGCCGTTGGTCGGCGGCCGGTCGCGCCAGAACACGTTGTCGCGGATGGTGAACACCACGGTGACATCGTCGGGCATGGTCCAGCTTTCGGCCAGTTGGCCGGTCATCGCCGACACCGGTACGACGTCGGTGTCGAAGGCGAACTCGTCGCGGTCGATTCCCCAGTTGCCGACGGCGAGAGCCTCGTTGACGCCGTTGATGGCATTGTAGGAGTGGTGGGTGAACCACACGTCGGAACTCGGCGGCGACCCGACCACCGCGTAGCTGATCGACCCGCCGTAGCGCGGCGCGAGCAGCATCTTGCCGGTCGTTGGATCCTCCACCATCTCGCGCGTCTCGGCGGTGGCGGTCTCGGTTTCGTCCTCACCGCCGGCCCAGGCGCCGGTCGCGGTCAGACACAGGGCCAGGGTCACGGCCCACCAGACATTCTTCATCGCGTTGCCTCCCCGCCGCCGGCGCCGTGGCGCACTTACGCAGCTTTGCAATTCAGTACCACCGTACCACCGGTCCCCACTCCCGTCAAAGTTGCGTCGTGGTGGGGCGGAGTGGCGCGGAGGGACCGCCTCTACCGGTTGGCGCCGGCCCTCGCCTGATCTGCCTGATTGACCGCGAGGCGGGGCGCCCATGCGCCCGGCGCCGCCCCGCAGCCTCGGTGAATCTACGCCCGCTGCAGCCAGACGTTCATTTCGCCGGCGCCGCGGTGCGACCAGGCGTAGTAGGGGATCAGAGTGATGCCGGCGCCGCGGATTGTGGTGACGCCGCCGAGCAGGGCGGGATCGCGCGCGGCGCCGAGGGCGGCGCCGTCAGGCAGGGTGAGGTCCAGCGCCTCGCCGTCGTTGTCGGCCCCCTCGGCGCAGTACACCAGCGGGCCGCGCTCGACGGCGACGCGTCCGCGGTTGTCCGTCACGGCCTGGTGGCTCACCACGCGGCGTACCGGCATCGGCAGGTCCAGTTCGACCGTGTCGCCCGGGCGCCAGCGGCGGCGAACCACGGCGAACCCCCGGTCCAGTTCCACGCCGGTAAGGGCGCCATTCACGTGCAGGGAGGGTGCCTCTCCGGCGGCGTCCAGATAGCGATACAGATCGCTGGGCACGGGCTCGTTCCGGGCCCAGCCGGGTACGCGCAGGCGCAGGGCGAACTCGGCCTCCCGGTCGGGGTCAACGGTGAGCCGGACCGCACCCGACCACGGGTATTCCGTCTCCTGCGTCAGGGTCACGGACCCCGCTGACGTGGGGATGGTGGCCGTGCCGGCGGCGTACAGGTTGACGTACACCTCGCCGCCGCGATGCGCGTACACGTAGCCCGGAAGGGAGGGCAGCAGGCGTACCACGTTGGTGGGGCAGCAGGAGCAATCGAACCACGGGTAGCGCTCGGCGCCCGTACTGACATTGAACGGCCACCGGCCGTCGGACGACAACGGGTTGGCGTAGAAAAAGGTGTCGCCGGACAGCGAGATGCCGGCCAGAAAGCCGTTGTAGAGGGTGCGCTCAAGCACGTCCAGGTACCTGGCGTCGCCGTGCAGCAGGAACATGCGGTGGTTCCACAGCGTGTTGGCGATCGCGGCGCAGGTCTCGGCGTAGGCCTCGGCGTTGGGCAGTTCGTAGTCGTCGCCGAACGCCTCGCCGTGGTGGCGGGAGCCGATGCCGCCGGTCAGATACATGCGCCTGGACACGACGTTGGTCCAGAGGGCATCGAGCGCGTCGATGTAGGCCCGGTCGCCGGTCAGCGCCGCCACGTCGGCCATGCCGCTGTACAGGTAGCCCGCCCGTACCGCGTGACCGACCGCCTCGCGCTGCTCGGTCACCGGCAGATGGTCCTGCATGTAGCCGGGGTTGTCGAAGCCAGACTGCAGGTTGCCGCGGTCCGGCTGGCCGCGCTGGTCCAGGAAGAACTTCGCGAGTTCCAGGTAGCGGCGCTCGCCGGTGGCGCGGTACAGCTTTACCAGGCCGATCTCGATCTCCTCGTGGCCCGGCACGTCGCGCAGTTTGCCGGGCCCGAACACGCGGTCGATCAGATCCGCGTTGCGCACCGCGACCTCGAGCAGCGCCCGCTTGCCGGTGGCCTGGTAGTGCGCCACGGCCGCTTCGTACAAGTGGCCGACGTTGTACAGTTCGTGGTTGACCTTGAGGTTGGACCAGCGCGTCAGGCCCTCCCGGTCGGGTTCCATCGCAGATGGGTCGATGGTGCGGGCGGTGTACAGGTAGCCGTCCTGCTCCTGCGCGCCGGCAAACTTGGCGATCAGGCCGTCCAGGTAGGCGTCGAGTTCGGGGTCGGGGTGCAGGCTCAGCGAGTAAGCGGCACCCTCGACCACCTTGAACACGTCGGAGTCGTTGAAGAAGATGCCCTCGTGCGGCCCCGCCATTTGGCCGGCGGCCTTGGCGAAGTTGTCGATGCGGCCGGTCTGTTCGCACTTGCGGAAATCGTACGGGATGGTAACCTCGCGGTTGGTGGTGAGCCGCGGCAGCCAGAAGCGGTCGTCGAAGGCCACCTCCGTGAAGGCGAGCGGCGTGATCGAGTAGTCCATGCGTGTCCTTTCTGTTCCTGATTATAGTTCGTGGCGAGGGTGGCGGCGATGCGGTCAGTAATGGTAGCGGGCCGCGAGGAAGCGCACGCTACGATCCTCGACCCGATAGACCAGGCGATGTTCCTGATCGATGCGCCGCGACCATGCGCCGGCAAGCTGCCCGCGGAGCGGCTCCGGTTTGCCCGGGCCGTCGAAGGGATCCCGGATTACCGCTTCGACCAGTCTGAGGATGCGGAGCGCCTGCCTCCGGTCGGTGCGAACCCAATACACCAGGTCATCGAGGCAATTCCGGTCGAACAGCGCATCCCGGCGGCGCTCCGTCACGCGCCGTCGAGGCCGAGCCGTTCGCGTAGTTCTTTGACAGTCAGAGGAGTGCCTTCCTCCGCGACCGCACGGCGGTTGGCGTCGGTCAGGCGTTGCGCGTTCTTCGGCGAACGAAGCAGGTAGGCGGTCTCCATCCAGCCGGCGAGTTCATCGGCCGCGACCAGCGCGACCGGCTCCGCACCGCGCCTGCGAATCAGGACCGGCTCGCGGGTGTCCGTCACTTGGTCCATCAGCGCCGCAAGGTGGGCGCGCGCGTTGCTGTAGGTCGTTTCGTAAATCATCACAGATTTGTTCCGTACAGCAATGTTGTACAATTATACTCCGGCGGTCAACAGGGACCGCGCCGGCTCATGGCGACTGCCTGGGGCGCAGCATGCGGCCGTGGGGCGGGGCGTGGCCGTCGTATACCGGGTGCAGGGCGCTGACCATGGCCTTGCCCTCATCGGACCACGCTTCGCCCAGCGGCTGCGTCTTGGCTACCATCTGTGCCTTCACCCGCTCCGGCAGCGACGAGTAGTCGGGCTGGTACCAGAGGGTGAGCACGGTTCGGCGCCGGTTGCTCCCGTTGGGGTGGGCGGCGTGCAGCAGGCGGGCATCGCCGACCACCAACTCGCCGGCCCGCACCGGCACGTCGATCTCGTCGGGCCGCTGACCGAACTCGGCCCGGTCCAGGTCCTCGGCTCTGCCGAGCGCGGCGCTGTGCGGCTCGGCGATCAGGTCGTGCAGCGGGTTGTGGTGCGTGTGCGAGCCCGGAATGACGCGCAGGCAGCCGTTCTCCCGGCAGGTGTCGGTCAGGTAGTACATGCAGAACACCTGCGGCGGCGCCGGCACGTACATCTCCGGCTCCTCCCACGCAAACCAGTCGTAGTGCCAGAACAGTTGCGGGCTGTGCGGCGGCTTGCTGATGAGGTAGGCGTCGGTAAAGGTAACGTCCGTGAAGCCGAGGCGCGCCAGCGCGGCCAGCGCCGCCGGCAACGCGATCAGTTCGGCGAACACCGGGTCGGAGGTCTGCGGAAAGCCGAACATGCTGCCCTGCGACCGGGTGCGCGCCTTGTGCTCCTCGGTCTGCGCGTCGAGCATCAGGTCGGTTGCCTCCCGGAGCCGGCCGAGCATGCCGGCGTCCAACACACCCGGCACCAGGCAGTAACCGTCCTGCAGGAGCTGACGCCGTCTTTCCTTGTCCATCCAGCGGGCAGCACCTGCCGCCGCCGACCCTAATCGGCGGGCAGGTCTTCCAGGTGCAGGGCGGTGGTGAAGCGGATGCTGTCGCGCAGCGAAACGGCCACCGGGCAGCGGTCGGCGTGAAACCGATGCGCGCGCTCGGCGGCGGCGCGCTTGTCCGGAGACAGCCGCAGGCGGTAGTCGACGTGCACGGCCCGAATCACCAGTACCGAGCCTTCCTTGCCTATGTATCCGGTCGTGTCGCCGGTGAGGTAGCCCTCACCGGCGGGTATGTCGCGCGCTTCCAGCGCGCCTCCCAACGTGCCGGTCAGTCACCCGCCGGCGGCCGCCACCACGTAGTCGAGCGTCGTGGTGTGCGGCTCGTGAACCTCGGGATCGACCCCGTAGTGCTCGGCAATCTCGGAGTGGACGCCAAACAGCACCGGGTCGGACTCGGCCGGCAGATGAGCGCGGCGCAACGGACCCTTGATCCGCTCCACGCGCACATTCGATTGGTAGACCGTGTCCGCCGGGACACCGGTCGCAGAATCAGCCATACCGTTATCCTAACCTCTCGCCCCCACCCTCCGCTACCCCTCAGGGCGATCCCATGCTGATGAGGACTGAAAATCCCTGGAGGCAGTCTCCATTGCGGGCGCGCTGCTCATCCGCGCTGCGCTGCACCGCCAGGTCGCAGGTCCCTCAGGGAACGCCGCCGCGCGGCGCCGCCACGGGCGGCTGCCACAGCACGTCGAGCGCCCCCGCCACGTTCAACGATTCGCCGTACCACTCGGGAGTAGCGGTGTGCGGACCGATGCTGATACCGGCCGCCGCCAGGCGCTCCAGGGTCGGCGCCAGCGGCGGCCCGACACCCTCCCAGCGCGGCGCCGGTGGCACCGCCGGCAGCGGCTCGCCATTCGGGCGCAGGAACAGGAACCCCCCGGCGCCGTCAGCGACCACCTGAAACCCCTCCTCGTGGACCGCGCGGTGGTGGAATTTGCACGCAAGAACCAAGTTGGAGAGCTGCGTCTCCCCGCCGTCGGCCCAGTGCATGACGTGATGGGCGTCGCAGTGGCGGGACTCGCAGCCGGGGAACTGGCACTGGTTGCGATCCCTGCTCTGCAGGGCACGGCGCAGCGCGGTCGGGACGGTGCGGGTCCTGCGGCCCACGTCGAGCACCTCGCCGTCGGCGCCGTGGCGCAGCTCCACGAGGCCGGCATCGCAGGCGACGCGGCGCGCTGCCTCCTTGCCGACGTGGATGCCCCCTGCTTGTTCGATCACCGCCTGCCCGGCGTCGCGGCCAGGCAGCGCAACCGCCAGGTCGCGGTCGGGCGTCGCCTCGGTGGCCGGTAGTTTCTCCGCGTGCTCGATGGACACTTGCTCCGCCACCCCGTCCAGGAACGCTGCCGCCGGTGCCAAGGCCGCCTCGCTGCCCGGCGCAATTTCCGCGGAAACGTGCCGCGGGGCCGCGGCGGCCTCGCGGCAGC